>CAZPYY010000001.1:0-69513 GCA_964590995.1 uncultured Planctomycetia bacterium
CTATCTTGTTGACTAACTTTCTTACCTCATCCTTGTTTCTTTCTTCAATAGGAATAGACTTACCGCTCTTTAGCTTTAAATCAAAGGTACTAAAAGGAGCAACTACATAAAAAGGAATCTTATGGTAATTAGCTAATATTGCTAGGCCATAAGTACCAATCTTATTGGCAGCATCGCCATTAGCAGCAATCCTGTCAGCTCCAACAAAAATCTTATCAATTTTACCCTCACTCATTAAAATTGCCGCCATATTATCACAGATCACTGTTGTTGGAACTCCTCTTTTGGTTAACTCCCAAGCACTAAGACGTGCGCCCTGCAACAGAGGCCTAGTCTCATCAGCATAAACTCCTATATCCTTATAGAGCTCATGAGCCTTATAAATAACAGCTAAAGCTGTTCCCTCTCCGGAAGTAGCCAAAAACCCAGCATTACAATGAGTTAAGATTCTATCCCCTTTTTTTATAAGCTTAACTCCATAATTAGCCATCCGCTCACAAAGCAGGATGTCTTCTAAGTTAATTGCCTGAGCTTCTTTTAAAATCATCTTTTTTGTACAAGCCATACTCTTATTCTCATTTTTTGATACAACTTTTTCTAATCTTTTTAAAGCCCAAGCTAAATTAACTGCTGTTGGACGGCAAGATTTAAGACGCTTTGAAGCTTTTTTAAATTCACTTAAGAATTTCTTCTTAGTTAAAGATTTATTCCTAAAATGTACATAAAGACAATATGCTGCAAAGACTCCAATTAAAGGAGCGCCCCTTACTTGTAGCTCTCCTATAGCCTTATAACCGCTATCTAAACCCTTACACTCTTTCCAGAGCTCTTTTAAAGGGAGTTTAGTCTGATCAATATAGAATAACCGCTTGTTTTTAAACTTTATGGCCCGCATATTTATCCTTTCAAAATCTCAGGAAATAACTCCTTTATATTAAGTGAGACTGCTTCCTCTAACTCTTCCTTACTAATCCCCTTAATCTCAGCTGCTATTTTATAAGTCTTATCAATATCTAAAGGCGTAGAGGGCTTACCTCCCGCCCGCATATAAGGAGAATCGGTCTCAAGAATTAGCTTATCCAAAGGACAATTCTCTAAAGATTGGGTAATTTCCTCCCTTTTCCTTAAGATATTAAGAGAAAATGATACAAATCCTCTCCTTTCAATGATCTTAGCTAAAAAATCCTGACCTGACGAGAAGCAATGAAACACTACCCGTTCATAGCTTGAGTAAAACTTATCTAAAATATCTAGAATCTTAGTATCCTGCCAGCGATTATGTATCATAACCGGCAAACCCTTACTTTTAGCTAGCTCAATAAAGGCAGCTAAAATATCTTCTTGAGCTTGGGCAGAAAAGTCAGCCTTATAATCTAAGCCAATCTCACCAATAGCTACTACCTTCTTATTGTGGTCAATGAGTTTCTCATAGTCTCTGACTACTGTCGGTGAGAAGCTCTTCCCTGCGAAGGGATGAAATCCCAAGGCACTATATACAAAGTCATATTGGCTTGAAATCTCTAAAGAGACTTTGGAGCTATTTAAATCAACACTAGAGTCGATAAAACAGTAATTACTATTAGAAGATGAAATCACATCCTCTCTGGTAATTTTCGAGAGTGAATTAAGGTGGCAGTGTGAATCAATCAACATCTATACGTGGGAAAAGAGGTGATTGTTTTTTTATTGAAAAACTTAATTTTTTACTCCAGGAACTTTCTTTAAGGTAAAAAGACTCAAGTTTTACTCCTAGCTGTCGATATATTGACTCTGAGACCTTAGGCATAATCGGGTAAATATATAAAGCAACTATTCTGATTCCTTCACAGAGCCTGGCTAAGAAGTCTTTTATCTTATCTATCTTCTTCTCTTTCCATAAAACCCAAGGCTTAGTATCTTCAATGTACTTATTCATCACCCGGATAAAGGCAAATATCTCTTCCAAGGCCAGAGAAAACCGGCTATTATCCATATGAGTAGTATAGTTCTTGGCTAAACTATCTAAGCTTTTGGTAAACTCTTTAGGGGCTTTAGAAGCTGAAGAGACTTTTGCTTCTAAATACTTCTCAGTCATATTCAGAGTCCTGAAGACTAAATTACCTAAATCATTAGCTAAGTCAGAGTTGGTTCTATTTACCAGAGCGCTCCAGGAAAAACTTCCATCTAAACCAACCGGAACCTCCCTAAGGAGAAAATAACGAAAACCATCTACGGCTGCATCCTGATTACCACCTAAAGATGAGCTTAAGTTTGAGAGAAGCTCTAGAGGATTAACAATATTGCCCCGAGACTTAGACATCTTCTCTTCGTCCCTTCTCCACCAGCCATGGGCAAATACTATTTTTGGCGGTTCAATATCTAAAGCCTTTAACATTATCGGCCAGAATATAACATGGTGCCTTAAGATATCCTTACCAATAAAATGAATATCTGCTGGCCATAGTTTTTTAAACTTATTCTTCTTTAAGAAACAGCCAGCTGCGCTAATATAGTTAATCAGAGCATCAAACCAGACATAGACTACATAATTATCATCAAGAGGAAAATCTATTCCCCAGGATACCCTCTTCTTCGGCCTTGAAATACAAAGATCAGTCAAAGGATTATTATTTAAGAAGCCTAATACTTCGTTATAGCGTATCTTAGGCATAACAAAAGAAGGATTAGCTTTTAAATGATCTTTTAACCACTGCTCATACTTAGATAGCTTAAAGAAGTAATTCTCCTCTTCGATTTTCTCTACCTCCCGCTTACACTCTGGACAGCCGCTGACTTCTTTAACCTGGCTCTCAGTCCAGAATGATTCACAAGGAACACAGTAGAAGGCCTTATACTTATCCTTATAAATATCTCCCTTCTTCTCTAAGGTAATTATAACTTTTTTTACAACCTCAATGTGATAATCATCAGTAGTACGGATAAAAGAATCATAAGAGATATTTAGCTTAGTCCATAGGTTTTTAAAACTTTCAGCCCCCTTATCAACAAAAGCCCTAACCTCACTCCTATCAGCTACAGCTGCCTGTTTTATCTTCGCACCATGTTCATCAGTGCCGGTAAGGAAGAAGACCACATCAGCCTTTGCCCGCTTATAACGAGCCATAGCATCAGCTATGATATTAGTATAGGCGTGGCCAATATGGGGGTCAGCATTTACATAATAGAGGGGGGTAGTGAGATAAAACTTACACATTATCTTTAAAGAAAACCTTCTCTACTCTACCGTCTTCTAACTCAACATAAGCAAGCCTTTTTAAGACATTTACTGAGATAACCTTTCCCTTACCTTGGGCAGTCTCAAGAGTCTGCCCTTCTTTAGGCAGGCCTTTAGATAAATCCCGGTAGTTCTTATACTCATAAAAAAGACAGCACATTAACCGGCCGCAAATACCTGAGATCTTTCCCGAACTTAAAGGTAACTTCTGGGCCTTAGCCATCTTCATGCTTACTGGCTCAAAGTTCTTTAAAAATCTCATGCAGCATAATTTTTGTCCGCAGGGCCCGACTCCGCCAAAGAGACGAGCCTCATCCCGAACACCAATCTGGCGCATCTCGATACGAATCTTAAATATCTTAGCTAATTCTTTAACTAACTCCCGAAAATCTACTCTTCCTTCAGAGGTAAAGTAAAAGACTATCTTCCTCTTATCAAATGAATACTCACTATCAACTAACTTCATAGCCAGCTTATACTCACGAACTTTACGGGCACATAGACGCATAGCATCTTTGGCTTCCTTCTCATTAGTCTTTATCTGCTTTAAGTCTTCGGGAGATAATTTACGGACTATATTCTTAATAGCTCTGTCTTTAGCATCAATCTTGGAGCAGAGGTTCACATCATTGACCTCAATAACCTCACCATAGTCAACCCCACGGTCAGCCTCAACAAGAACATAGTCATGCACAACTATATCCTCAGTGACCTGATAGGTCATAAGTTGACCGGCTTCTCTTAATCTTACTAAAGCAACTCGCATCTTCTATAGTTTTAAACGAATCAAATTAAGGGCTAGGTTCATATTTATACTCTTTGCTTCCCCGTAAATCTTTAAAATATCCTTCAAAATACTATCTATTTGGCTCACGCTGTACGAGCCTAAAATTATCTCACCTTCCCCGCTCTGAAGCAACTGATTATTTCTAAGGCCTGATTTAGAGATTAAACCATCGCGTAAGACCATAATCAAAGCCCAAAGAAAGGAAGAAAACCTCTTGCGGTCGGTAAAACGCAGACCCTGGTGCCCCCTCAAAAAACTAAAAACACTAACTTCTAAGCTCTCATCAACCCCTTCTTCCCTGGAAGGTAAGAATATCCTGCGACAACGTGAGATTATTGTTGGCAGCAGGCCATCTAACTTAGAGGCTGAGATTGCTATAAAAGAATTCTTAGGCGGTTCCTCAAGAGTTTTAAGAAAAGCATTAGCTGCAGCCGGAGTTAGGGCTTGAGCATCCTTTATGATCATGATCTTCCTTCTTAATCGGAAGCTCTTTAAGGAGAAGAAGCGCATCCCTTCTCTCACTTGTTCAATCTTTATTGAAAAACCATCAGGTTCAATGGTAAAAAGATCAGGATGATTGCCTTCTTCAATTCTCTTGCAATCCCAGCAGCTACCACAAAAATCTAATTCCTCGCTGCAGCTGATTAACTTAGCAACATCGACAATTACCTTATCATCCTCACCAACAAAAAGGTAAGATGTGCCGAGAAGCTCTCTTCTCTTTAAAATTTGAAAGTAATTTAAAATATCTTCTCTCAAAACACTCTCTTTAATTGTCTCTCGATGCGTTCATAGATTTGAGGCAGGCTGTCACAGGCATCAACTATTTTTACCCGGCGGGGATACTTTTTTGCCAATTGTAAGTACCCCCTGCGCAAGCGGTTATGAAAGCTCAGCGCTCTCGACTCAATACGGTCTTTACTCTTTAGCCTAGCTAAGCCCAATTTTGGCGGTGTATTAAGGACTAAAGTCAGGTTAGGAACTACACCTAATGAAAACATCTCAACTGAACTTTCAACAATCTTACCTAACCCTAAGGCAAAACCTTGATAGACAAGAGTTGAATCAAAGAAACGGTCACAAATAATAAAGTCGTATTTTTTAAGGTCTTCTCTTAACTTTTCTTCAATAAGTTGAGTCCGGGCAGCAAGATAAAGGAGTAACTCAGTATGAGCAGATAACTTTTTATTCTTCTTGTCGAGAAGGATCTTTCTTATCTTCTCACCGACCCTGGTTGAACCCGGCTCGCGGTATACCTTAAAAGAAGCTTTTCTCTTTCGCAAGAGCTTCTCAATAAACCTAATAACACTACTCTTACCACTACCCTCTAACCCTTCAATAGTGATAAAAAAACCCTTTTTCTTCACAGCTTCACCCTGTAAGTAGTTCCAGTATTAGTATCCTCTAAGATTATGCCCCGTTCTTCTAGTTTCTTTCTTATGTCATCAGCTTCTTGATATTTTTTCTGCTGCTTATAGTTAGAACGCATCTTTATTAACTTCTCGATATCTTTTGCTGGCATCTCAGTAACCTCTACAGGTTTAAAGCTAATACCAAAAATATCTAAAATCTCTTCAACTAATCCGCCAATACCGGCTAATTTAGCTTTCAAATCAGCTTCGGTATCTAGAATCTTATTACTAGCACTAATTATATCGAATAAGACTGCCAGGCCCTTAGGCATATTAAAATCATCATCCATAGCCTCAATAAACTTATCCCTAAATCGCTTTAATAGCCTTTCAGTCTCCTTAGTTGCTTTAGCCTTCTTCATTGAGCCTATTCGATTCATAAATATCTGAATTCTCTCATAAGCCTTTTTTGCCTCTTTCATTTTCTGATCGGAGAAATCTACTGAGCTAGAGTAGTGAGCTTGAAGATAAAATATCTTTAAGATATCCGCTGAGTATTTACTTACTGCATCTTGAATTGTAACAAAGTTCCCTAAAGACTTAGCCATCTTCTGGCTATTAATAGTTAAAAGGCCATGGTGTATCCAGTAATTAGCAAAAACTCTTTCAGTTAAGGCCTCAGCCTGGGCGCACTCATTCTCATGGTGAGGAAAGATTAAATCCCTTCCTCCGCCATGGATATCTAAGGTATCAGTCTTTAAATACTTCCGGCTCATGACTGAGCACTCGATATGCCAACCGGGCCTGCCCTTTCCCCAAGGACTCTCCCAAGAAGGTTCTCCTTCCTTAGCCGTCTTCCAGAGAGCAAAGTCTAAAGGATCTTCTTTAGCCTCACCCTTTGATATTCTTACACCCTCTTTCATCTTATCAATACTCTGCCCGGAGAGCTTACCGTAATCTTTAAGCTTTCTTACGCTAAAGTAAACTCCGCTCTCAGTAACATAAGCATACTCTCTATCAATTAACTTCTCGATATACTTAATCATATCTCCTACATTCTCAGTAGCCCGGGGTTCTTTATCGGCTTTACTAATACCTAGAGCTTTTAAATCCTGATAGTAGCTATCGATATACTTATTAACTAACTCCTTCCAATCAACTCCTAACTCCTTAGCCCGATTTATAATCTTATCATCAATATCAGTGATATTTCTTATAAACTGGACCTTATAACCCCGATACTTTAAGTATCTTCTGATGACCTCAAAGACATAGAGGCTTCTGGCGTGGCCAATATGACAATCATCATAGACAGTAATTCCACAAACATACATCTTTACCAGAGATTTTTCCTGAGGGGTAAAGAGGTCTTTGGTCTTGGTTAAGGAGTTATGAATCTTTAACATCCTATTTCTTCTTACGCTTCCTTAAGGAAACAAAAGCAAAACAACTAATACTATTCTTGTTACCGAGGATATTTAAACCCTCTTTAGACTTAAGTTTTACATTTATCTTAGTAGTTGAGAGGAGTTTCTTCAAAGACTTAGCAATCTTCTCCTTAAAGGAGAAGAGCCGCGGCTTATCAGTAACAATAACAATATCTAAATTACCAATAGTAAAGCTCTTCTTTACCTTCTTTATGGTAAAGTTTAAGATTTCCTTGCTGTCGATTCCTTTTGACCTCTTAACTTGCGGTGGAAAGTAATCGCCAATATCTCCTAAGCCAGCTGCCCCGCATAGAGCATCACTTACAGCATGCAGTACTACATCACCGTCAGAGACAGCGATTAAGCTGAAAGAAGAAGGAATCTTAGCCCCACCTAGGATTAAATCCTTCTTCCTCTTGCTAAGCCGATGAACATCAAAACCTAAACCTACCTTATAGTCTTTCATCACTAATTATTTTAGCTAGCGCAAAATCTCTTGAATAAGTTATCTTAAAATTAAAGATATCCCCATAAATTACCTTTACTCTCTTACCCATAGCCTCTAGCATTTGGGCATCGTCCGTAGGCCCTGCCTTTGGCGGGGTAAACCTTCTCTTCTTGAACTTCTTGTAAGCTTGAAGAATTACCTTCCTTCTAAAACCTTGCGGGGTTTGGATAAGATAAACATCTTCTCTGTTTAAAGTCTTCTTTACAAGGCCCTTCTTTACTAATTTAAGAGTATCCGGACACCTTAAGCCGCAAATTACTGCCGGATATTTTTTTAATTCCTTTAATATATCAAGGATTGTCTTCTTAGTTATAAAAGGCCTGGCAGCATCATGAATAAGAACATACTCTATATCCTTACTCAAAGCTGATAGACCTTTAAATACTGAATCAGCTCTTTTGACTCCGCCTTCTACTAAGGTAATGAATTTAGCCTTAATATGCTCCTTAGATAAAGCAAAGTTAGATTTTCGTAAAACCAGCACAATTTCTTTTATTCCTTTTATACTCTTAAAAGTATTAAGAGATTTGCAGAAAAGAGGCTTCCCACCTAGCTTAAGAATAGCTTTATCTCCCTTAGCCAGCCTCTTACCCTTACCAGCTGAAACTATAACTACACCTGCTTTCATTTAATCACCAATATGTGTAAAGTGTAATGAAATTCTTTAGATTACACATTAAAGATTAAACGTTACACATTCTATCCAGCTAGCTTTGTAAATACAATTCTGCCACTGGAACTCTGTAGCACTGAGGTAACTTCAACGTTAACGGTCTTACCTACCAAGCGCCGGGAATTCTCTACTACTACCATAGTACCGTCTTCTAAGTAACCTACGGCTTGGTTATGCTCTTTACCCTCTTTAATCAGCTTCAAAGAGAATCTCTGTCCGGCAATAAAGGTCGGCTTTAGAGCATTAGCAAGGTCATTAATATTTAAAACCTTTACCCCTTGAAGCTGGGCAATACGATTTAAATTATAATCCGTGGTCAAAACCTCAGCATCTGTAGTTTGAGCTAATTTTATAATCTTCTCATCAACACTCTTTACGCTATCAACATTCTGATCAGATACTTCTACCTCGATTTTAGGCTCCTTCTTTAAAGAGTGAAGAATTTCAATTCCTCTCTTTCCCTTTTGACGCTTCATATGGTCAGTTGAGTCTGCTAAGGCGTGAAGCTCATTAAGAACAAACCTAGGAATAACAAATCTTGCCTCAATAAAGCCAGTTCTAACAATATCTAGAATTCTTCCATCAATAATACTGCTAGTATCAACAACAATAGCTTCTTCTCTCTGGCTTTGGCGTTTAAATTTAACATAGGGAATTACCAAGCTAAATTCATCTTTACCTTTAACACCTAAAGTCATCCCAAGATATACAAATATAAAGGTAACAATTAGCTTAATATTCTGAATTATCTCAGCCGAAAAATCCTCAGGAAAGTGGAATTGATCCAAGGTCGCACTAAATACCCAAGCAATTATAAGACCAAGGATTATCCCAAATACTGCACTGGAAAGTCCTTTTAAAGATGCCCGGCGGGTAAAAGTCTCAAAAGTAACGATAATTACACCACCGATAAACCCTAAACCAGCATAGATAAGGGAATTTACTCCGCCTAAAGAATAACCTATCCCGGTAAAGATAAGGACAAAAAATATTCTTAAAAAAAATAAACCCATTGTAGAAACCTCCTTTAAAAAAATAATTAATAAATGATAATTGAAAAATAAGAATTCTTTTAACCTTAGTTATCAGTTATAACTTATCGGTTACCTGCATCTTATTTACTTAAACACATCCTTGACCACATCACCTAAAGCCGAAAACCCGCGGATCTTGAGGTTAAACTTCTTATCCACCTCCTTTAGATTTACCTCAGGGATTATGCAGTGTTTAAAATTAGCTCTCTCTACCTCCTTTAACCTTAAATTTATATTATTAACTCTTCTTAACTCTCCAGCTAAGCCGACTTCTCCGATAAAAACACTACTTGTAGGTATGTTTTTCTCCTTAAAACTGGAAATAATAGCCATAATCGCCCCTAAATCTGCTGCCGGATCACTTATCTTTAAGCCACCAGCAACATTTAAGAAGACATCTTCGCTGGACAGAGAGAGTCTTACCCTCTTCTCAATTATAGCTACTAAAAGAGAGAAACGATTAAAATCAAAACCCAGGCTTCTTCTGCGGGCTACTCCAAAGTTAGCTTTACTTACCAGAGATTGAAGCTCAATAAGCAAGGGCCGCAGCCCCTCAATAACACAGATTACACAACTGCCCGAGAAAGACTGTTCGCGATGGGGAAGAAAGATATCATTTATCTTCTTAACTTCTTCCAGGCCGGTAGACTTCATCTCAAATACAGCGATATCACCGGTAGAACCAAACCTATTCTTTATTGACCGCAAAATTCGGTAGTTAGAGAGAAGCTCTCCTTCAAAATATAGGACACAATCTACAATATGCTCTAATAATTTTGGCCCGGCAATTGACCCCTCTTTAGTAACATGGCCGACCACAAAGATAACCACCCCTAAGGATTTGGCAATCTGGGTAAGGTAATCAGCACAACCCCTAACCTGGGAAATGCTGCCCTTGCTTCCTTCGCAAGCCAGAGTGTGGACTACCTGAATAGAATCTATTACTACGAATTTAAACTTCTCTTTTTTGATATACTCAAAGATATCTTCGACTCTATCTTCACTAACTATATAAATATTCTCTAATTGGCTCTTGCCTAGCCTTTTGGCCCGAAGCCCTATCTGCTGCGGAGACTCTTCGGCACTAGCATAAAGGGTTTTACCTTTTGAAGAGAGAGAAGAGCTAACCTCTAAAAGTAAGGTAGACTTACCTACTCCCGGAGCTCCACCAACAAGAATTATCTCTCCTTCAACTAAGCCGCCACCTAAGATTCGGTCAAACTCATCTAAACCGGTAGGTACTCTCCTGAAATCTTCTCCCCCGATATCCCCAAGAAGCTTAGGCGGGTTCTTCTCCTTTAATCGCTTCTTAGCGCCTTTTCGTTCTTCTACCTCTTTGGCAAAGGTCTCCCAACCTCCGCAGAGAGGGCACTTACCCAACCACTTAACTGACTTATAACCACATTCTGAACAACTAAACATTGTTTAAGCTAAATACTTTGACTAACTGGTAAATGGGCGAATGAGTTTATGGGTATATGAGATTTTATTTTCCCCTTTTGCTCATTCACTCTTATACCCATTTACTAATTGCGGGTTTAGGGTTTCCTTTTCTTTTTTGGCTTATGCAATAGCTTCCAAGGATGTTCTTTTAAATCTGTAAGGAACTCCTCGGTCGTCTGATATAAAGAATCATCGTAAAGCAGGCGGCCGATTGTCCCCTGCTTACTCTTCATATCCTTGACTAACCCTTTTATATCTAAACTTATATCTTCTACGTTAGACAATATATTCTCTAGAGAAATTTTAATCTCACCTTCCTTCACAAATTCGTCTATCTCCTTCATTGTTTTAGTAAAAGCAGTAAAGACCTGGAAGAGTGGCACTGGTGAAGTCCCCTCGATAATATCCCCTTCGTTTATATAAGCTGTTACTTCACCAGGAGGAGTAATCTCTAAATACTTTTCACCGAATAAACTTAAACTATTAACAAAATAATAGGAGCCCTTGGGGATTTTTATCCCCTTTTCTACCTTAGCATAGACATAAACCTTAGACTTAGCTTCCTCCCCTTTAATTACAACCTTTTTTACCTCTCCTACATCTACACCGCAGAAGCGGACCGGCGAAGATATACGCAGGCCTTCGGCAAAATCAAATTTAACAGTTATAACATAACTACCCTTAAAAACATTCACCTCCCGCATCGAAAGAAGGGTAATAAAAAATAGCCCGAAGGCAATCAAGAAAAAACTACCTAATTTTATATAAGCAAAACTTTTCTTCCTGTCCCATAGATTTATTGCCATTCATACCCCCTCTTTAAACTTCCATTTCCCTTATCGGGCCGCCGGAAGTTCCTTTTAAAAACTGAATTAGCCTCTCATCTTTGGATTTCTCTAAATTGTTTTTATCGCCCTCAAAGATGATTTTTCCTCCTAATAAAAACGCTAAACGATCAGCAAGCCTTAAACCAACCTCTAAATCATGAGTTACTACTACTGAAGTAATAGCCAGACGCTGATGAAGATCTTCAATCAAATTTACTATTTTATCCACAGCAATAGGGTCAATTCCGGTAGTCGGCTCATCATAAATTATAATCTTGGGGTTGTAAATAATTGCCCTGGCTATAGCTACCCTTTTCTTCATCCCTCCGCTTAACTCATAGGGGTGCATATCCTCTATACCTTCTAAGCCGACCAGGGCTAAAGTCTCAGTTACTCTTTTCCTTATCTCAGATTTTTTTAGCTTTGTATGCTGATAAAAGAAGAAGCCGACATTCTCCTCTATGGTTAAGAAGTCAAAGAGAGCACTGCCTTGAAAAACCAGACCAAATTGTAATCTGACTTTTTCCAGCTTCTTCTTAGCTAACTGAGTAATATCTACGCCATCAATAGCAATAGTACCGGAATCAGGCCTTAGCAAGCCAAGGATGTTTTTAAGCAGGACTGTCTTCCCGGCACCACTGCGTCCAATCAACAGGTAGTTCTCACCCTTGTTTACCGTAAGGGTAACTCCTTTGAGAACATGCTTTTGACCAAAAGTCCTGTAAATGTTTCGTATCTTTATCATACCCAAGTAAAGTAAAAAAGTGCCGTTAAAATACAATCAGTAATAATAATAAGCATAAAAGACCTTACTACTGAATGAGTCACTGAACGTGAAACATCAATAGATGAAAAAGGCCTAAATCCCTCATAGCAAGAGATAAAAGCAATCACACTGCCAAAACAAATACTCTTAACAAGGCCGCTTAAGATATCTTTGAATCTTAAGGCATCAATGGTCATCCTAAAGTAAAGACCAGCCGGAATAGCAAATTTCGTTGACCCGACTACATACCCACCCACGATACCTAAAAAATCAGCATAGATAATTAAGACTGGCATACAAACAAGTAGGGCGATAAATTTTGGAACTACTAAGTAATCTATAGGCTCTACCCCTAATGCCTCTAAAGCATCTACCTGTTCACTGATCTTCATTGAACCAATGCCAGCAGTAATAGAAGCCCCGCTTCTAGCAGCTACAATCAAAGCACCGATTACCGGACCTAATTCTCTTACTAAAGAGAGAGCTACTAAGGAAGCGAGTTGGATTTCAGAACTAAATTGCTGTAATTGGTAGGCGGTTTGAAAAGCAATTATCATTCCGATGAAGAAAGCAATTAAGGAAACTAAGGGAAAACTATCAATACCAATGAAAATTACCTCTCGGACTAAGGACTTAAGATCTCTTTTCTTGGTAAATAGCCACCAGAAGATATTCTTTATAAAAAAGCTAATACTTCCTATATAATGGAATAATTCTCCTAACCCTCTAATTAATCCCATCAGAAATCCCTTCTCTTCTCAAATCTCAAAGTAGTTCCTTCTTCCTCCATCTTCAATCTCAAAAACTTATCATCTTTCCAATTATAACGCAGCTCTGTCTGAGGCCCTGACCCCTCTTCTCCTCCATTAGTATTTACAAAGACACCAAACTTCTCATCAAGCTGCTTCTTAAGCCCTACGCTTTCATTATCCCCGGAAAATAGCTGCCATTGATCAATAAAAACCTTCTGAGGGCTATATTCTGCTCCTGGTAGTATATTAGAGAAATCCCGCAGGTCCAATACTCCTTTGATTTCTACAACATTGCCATTCTTAAGAATAAGCTGGGAATCAGTAATATTTAGCACCGGTAGTCTTCCTAAGAAATCTATACGTAAGTAGGTAAATTCCTTACCCTTATACTTACCGCCATCTACCACCAAATAACCGCTGGTAAGAAAACTACTAATACCTCCCCAGGCTTTCACCTTTATCTTTACCTCACCCTCTAAGAATGAAGAGCTTTCCTCCCAGCTACCCTCAACATCAAAATTAAGCTCATTTTTGGCTGAGTCGATCTGGCCCCTACCTATAAATTGAGGTAGGTAGATGTAAGGAATAAAGATGCTGTCTCCTCTTGAGACTAATCTCGTCCTTGCCCAGGGTATGCCTTTATCGGCAAAGGTAATGTTACTCCCCGCTGCTTCCAATATCAAAGAACCACCCTCTTCATCTAATGCAAAAATAAATTCGCCATTAACTTTACAACTCCCAAGATTAAAATCAACAAGCTTTACTTGATTTTTGATCAAGTCAATCTCGATTAAATCCTGTTGGCCGGATGCCTCCGCATCTGACCAAGATGCAAAGCTGCTTTCGCAAATTAGACAAAGAGCTACTAGGCAGATAACAAGTAGAAGCCTTAGCATTCAAATTTCAATATCTCCCCTTTACGTGTTATCTTTATCTTTATAGTCTCGTCTTCTTTCTTCTCTTTTAACCTTTTAGTGAAACTTCCCTTTATTATATCCTCAGCTAAAGGATCTTCTAAGAACCTCTGGATAACTCTCTTTAAGGGCCGAGCTCCAAAAACTGGATCAAAACCCTTCTCAATAAAGAAATCCCTAGACTTAGGTGTTAGCTCCACTTGGAAACCCTGCTCAAGGAGCCGTTGGTTTACGTAGGAAATCTCAATATCTACTATCTTCTCTAAGTTCTTCTTGGTTAGGGCCTTAAACACAGTAATCTCGTCTAAACGGTTCAGAAACTCCGGCTTAAAGGTCTTTTTTACCTCTTCCATCAGTATATCCTTCATAGCATCATGGCTAATATCCTCACTGACTTCCTTAAACCCTAAAGACCCCTTCTTTCTTATGACTTCAGCTCCAACATTAGAAGTCATAATAAGAATTGTATTGCGGAAATCAACTCTTCGGCCATAACTATCAGTAAGTCTCCCCTCTTCTAAAATCTGCAACAAGAGGTTAAAGACATCAGGGTGAGCCTTCTCAATTTCATCCAGCAAGAGTACCGAATATGGCCGGCGCCTTACCCTCTCAGTTAATTGGCCGCCCTCTTCATAACCAACATATCCTGGAGGGGCACCGATTAAACGAGAAACATTAAATTTCTCCATATATTCACTCATATCTATTTGAATTAATGCTTCTTCATTGCCAAACATAAACTCAGCCAAAGCTCGAGCAAGTAAAGTCTTACCGACTCCTGTTGGCCCTAAAAACATAAATGAACCTATTGGCCGGCGGGGTTCTTTTATCCCAGCCCTGGCTCTTCTAACTGAACGAGCAATTGCTTCAATTGCTTCACTCTGGCCAACTACCCTTGAAATCAGCTCTTCTTCTATCTTCATCAGCTTAGCTGACTCTTTCTCTTCTAACCGGTAAATAGGTACTCCGGTAATCTGAGATACTAATTGAGCAATCTCTTCTTCTCCTACCTCAGGAGTAATCTGGTCTCTCTTATTACCCCATTCTCTTCTTAAACCTTCGAGCTTAAGCCGCATGTTCTTCTCCTCATCTCTTAAGCGAGCAGCTTTCTCAAAGTCTTGTTGTTTTATCAAGGCTTCCTTCTCAATAACGATATTGGCTAATTTTTCTTCTAACTCCTTTATTTCATTAGGAGCAGTCAGAACTGAGAGACGTGACCTTGCTCCAGCCTCATCAATTAAATCTATAGCTTTATCAGGAAGGAATCTTCCCGAAATATACCTATCGGATAGCTTAGCCGCAGCTTGGAGTGTTTCATCAGCAAATTTTACCCGGTGATGTGCCTCATACTTATCTCTTAGGCCAATTAAAATCTTTACTGTCTCTTCAACCGTATTAGCTTCAACAAATATCGGCTGGAATCTCCTCTCTAAGGCTGAATCTTTCTCAATATGCTTTCTATACTCATCAAGAGTAGTCGCTCCTACACATTGAATTTCACCGCGAGATAAGGCTGGCTTTAAGATATTCGAAGCATCAATTGCTCCTTCAGCAGCTCCGGCTCCTACTAAAGTATGCATCTCATCGATAAAGATGATAACATCTTTAGAACGCTTTATCTCTTCCATAACTGCTTTTATTCTCTCTTCGAATTGACCGCGGTATTTTGTTCCGGCAATCATCAAAGCTAAATCCAAAACTACTATCCTCTTTCCTCTTAAAACCTCAGGCACATCGCCCTTAACTATATCCTGAGCTAACCCTTCAACTATAGCAGTCTTGCCTACACCGGCTTCTCCTAAAAGAACCGGGTTATTCTTGGTCCGCCGAGATAAGATTTGAATAACTCTTTCTATCTCAACCTTTCTTCCAATTACTGGATCAAGTTTTCCTTCTTTAGTTAATTTAGTTAAATCCCGGCCAAAAGAATCTAGAGCTGGGGTCTTTGAAGCGGTTTGATTATTACTGCTTCCGGTAGGTTGAGGATGAGCGCTTCCGCCTAAGAGAGCAGATATCTCTTTTCTTATTCCCTTTAAATCTACTCCGGCTGAAAAGAGTACTTGGGAAGCAGCTCCCTCTTCTTCGCGTAATAGACCTAAGAGTATGTGCTCGGTTCCGATATAATTATGACCCAAGCCCCGCGCTTCCTCAGCAGCAAGTTCTAAAGCCTTTTTTGCCCGGGGAGTAAAGGGAATATCACCTAAGACTGAGCCTACGCTTCCGGCAGAAACCAGTTTCTCAATCTCAATCCTTAAACGCTCTAGGTCTACCCCTAAATTTTGCAAAACTGCACAAGCTACTCCTTCTCCTTCGCGAATTAAACCTAAAAGTATGTGCTCGGTTCCGATATAATCATGGTTAAATCTTCGGGCCTCTTCCTTAGCTAAAACTAAAACTTTTCGCGCTCTTTCGGTAAATCGATTAAACATCTTCTCCTCCTAACTTCTTCCTTAGAATTTCTGCTCTTATGTAGTCTCTTTCTCTCTCTTTTAGCGATTTTGACTCTATTTTTTGCAAATGTGCTGGTTGAATTATAATAAAAAGGCTGTTTATTACCTCTCGGCCCTTACCCTTAGAGGATAAATCTGTATTTTTAATTATACCTAAATCTAACCCTAAACACAAGATAGAAAGGTGGCTTAAAGCCTCTCGGCTACTAATCAAACGGCTATTTCGCAAAATCCCTAAAGCCCTCCAGACACTATCCTCAAGACTTATCTTGTGTTTCTTAAGGAGGGTATTACGAGCATCGGTCTCTTGAGCTTTAACTTGATTTACTACCCCAATCAGATTATCAACCAGCTCTTTCTCGGAAAGGCCTAGGCTAACCTGATTAGAAATCTGGAAAAAGTTTCCGAGAGCTTGGGTTCCTTCGCCAAATAAACCCCGGGTAGTAAATGATATCCGAGTTAACAATTCTAATATCTTGTTTATCCGTTTAGTAAGAGCAAGTGCCGGCAGGTGTAACATGCATGATGCCCTTAGAGCCGTACCAACATTAGTAGGGCAAGCAGTTAAATAACCTAAATCCGATAAAAACGAAAACGAAATCTTCTTCTCTAAGTCCTTGTCAATCTCCTCTAATATCTGCCAACACTTCTTTAAATCAAAGCCTGAGAGTATAACTTGGGAGCGAAGATGATCCTCTTCATTGATCATAATTGAAATCTTCTCATCGCCCGATACGATCAAACCCTTCTCCTTGCTGGCAACAACATGCTCCTGACTTATTAAGTGCCGCTCAAGTAAAAACTGGCTATCCAAAGCACTCAACTCAGCCATATTCACAAAAGTGCTGTTTCTTAGCCTATTTATCTGAGGATAAGCTTCTCTTACCTTATCCAGGACCTCCTTTTTCTGAGCACTACTTGCCCGAGAAGGAAAGGGTAAGTTGGCAATATTGCGAGCTAGACGGATTCGCGAGGAGAAGACTATCTCAGCCTCCGGCCCCTTGCCATTTAGCCAACTATCCTTGTTATTTAGAAAATACTCAAACATATTAGAAAGTTATAAGTTGTAAGTCTTGAGTTTTAAGTTTTTTAGAAAATGTATAAATCATACGGCTAAGTTCCGCCTTCTTAACTTATAACTTAAAACTTATAACTTAAAACTATTTTTTCTTCTTCTCCAATCCCTTTATTTTATCCCTTAGCTTAGCAGCCTCCTCATACTCCTCAAGCTGGATAGCTCTGCGCAGACGCTGATGCAACTCAGCAACCTTTAGTTGACTGGAAGCCTTCTTATCTAAACTAGTTGGAGCCTTTCCGGTATGAGTAGTTGCGCTATGAATTTTTTTTAGCAAAGGCAGAAGAAATCTGCGAAAAGTTTCATAGCACTTTCCACAGCCTAATCTCCCTTTTTTCTTAAAATCCTCATAACTAAGACCACAAGAAGGACACCTTAATAAGCGGCGCTCTTGAGGTAGACCGCCTACCATATCAGCAAGGCTACCGAGAAAACCGGATATGTTAAGATGCTTATCCAGCTCATTAGCCTTAGCCTGAGCACAAACCTGACAAATATGCATCTCAACAACCTTGTCGTTTATAATCTCAGTGAGATGAACTGTAGCATTATTTTTATGGCAGATGTCACAAACCATATTTCTGTCTCCTATTAAAGAGTATACTTAACCCCCTTAGCCTTAGTAAGCTTTTTGAATTCCTTCATTATTGTCTTAGTAGTCTTACCAGGTTTAGCATCACCTATTGCCCGGCCATCAACCCTTACTACCGGAACAATTTCAGCTGCAGTTCCGGTTAAGAAACACTCATCGCTGATAAAGAGCTCGTGGCGAGTAAGCACATGCTCATGAGTAGGTATCTTCTTTTTTCTAGCAATATCTAATACCGTATCTCGAGTAATACCCCTTAAGGTCCCCATACATTGAGGCGGAGTATAGAGCTCTCCCTTCTTAACTACGAAGATATTATCTCCGGTACACTCAGCAACATAACCTAAGTGATCGAGCATTAAAGCTTCTTGGCAGCCGGAATTTATAGCCTCTATCTTAGCTAATATGTTGTTCAGATAGTTTAAGGATTTTATTTGAGGATTTAGAGCCTCACAGATATTCCTTATAGTCGGAACAGTAATTATCTCCATGCCTCTATCGTATAATTTTTTGGGATAAAAGGTTATTTTATCGGTAATTATAACTACTGTTTCATTACCTTTACACTTTCTAGGATCTAAGCCTAGATCACCTTGGCCTCGGGAGATTACTACCCGGATATAGGCATCTTTTAGACCGTTAGCTCTAAGAGTCTCGATCACAGCCCGGGTCATCTCCTTTTTAGAGAGAGGAACCTTTAACATAATTGAATGAGCTGATTCAAATAATCTATCAATATGCTCCTTTAGTTTAAAGACCAAAGAGCCATAAGAGCGTATTCCTTCGAATACACCATCTCCATATAAAAACCCGTGGTCAAACACTGAGACTTTTGCATCTTTTTTATCTACCAGTTTTCCGTTCAAATAAACCTTCATCCATTACCTCCTACCGGTTTAGGATTCGCCTAAACCGAGCTCACCGTCTTTAATAAATAACCTATCCTTAGCGCACTTAGCTAACTCTAAATTATGAGTAACTAAGATTATTGTCTTATTCTTCTCTTTATTTAACTTACCTAATAGAGCAACTACCTTCTCTTGAGAGTCTTTATCTAGGTTGCCTGTAGGTTCATCACAGAGAATAACCTCAGGGTCATTAACCAAAGCCCGGGCAAAGGCCACCTTCTGCTTTTGCCCTCCGCTTAACTGCGAAGGAAAAGCCTTCTTCCTCTCCTCTATTCCTAAGTATTTTAACAAGTCTTCTATGGTTTTAAAAGAGTATTTTCGTCTATTTAAATCCAGGGCTAAAGTAATATTTTCAAGGATATTTAGCTCATCGATGAGGTGATAAAACTGAAAAACAAACCCAATATGCTTATTTCTCCATATTGAGAGCTCTTTATCCTTCATTTTGTAGATATTTTTGCCCTTAAAAAGTACCTGACCTCTAGTAGGAGAGTCTAGACCGCCTAAGCTATGAAGCAAGGTAGACTTGCCTGCTCCGGAAGGGCCAACTATAGCCAGGTAATCTCCGGAATCAAGAGATAAAGAGAGCCCCTTTAAAGCCTGGATTCGCTCTTGGCCGCTACGATATTCTTTAGTTAAAGAATTTACTTTAAATAACTCACTCATAACGTAAAGCCTCGGAAGGCTGTAGCCTGGCTGCTCTCATTGCCGGGAGCAAGCTAAAGATAAAAGACAAAGCTATCCCAACCAGAACAATTAAACTGATATCTCGATAATTTATTGCCATTGGCAAGTACTCAATGTAGTAAATCTCCTGGGGTAACTTTATAAAAGGAAACTTCTCTAAAGCAATACATAGGCCTAAACCTAAGACTGTTCCCGATAAGGTACCGATAAATCCTAAAAGTAGGCCTTGTAAACTAAATATTCTTGAAATCCTTTTGCGAGTAAAACCTAAAGATTTTAAAATTCCAATATCTTTAGTCTTCTCTACTACCCCTACAGTCAAAGTGGCAAAGATATTAAAAGCAGCAACTAAAATTATTAAGCTTAAGATAATAAACATTACTAACTTCTCTAACTGCAAGGCTGAGAAGAAGACCTGATTAGATTCCATCCAGGTAGATACAAACACATCCTGGTTAAACTCAGCTAATATCTTCTCCTTTATTTGAGAAGCTTTATAGGGGTCGCTTATCCTGACCCCTAAGAAGAGAAGGTAATTAGAAGAGAGGCTCTTGGCTCGCTCTAAATCAGTGATAAGGTAATTGTTATCAATATCATAGAGGCCGACTTTGAAAGCTCCTCTTACAACTCCCCTCTGCAATTGCAGTTTTTTCTTCAAGGGATAGAACTCTATTCTGTCTAAGATAAAAAACCTTCTCTTTAATCCTTCACCAATAAAAAAGCCCTCGGAGGCTGTTTCTCTAGTAATGTATTGGTAGAGTATTTGTCTCTCTTCTTTGTCTTGGAAGTCAACTCCCTTAACTGCCAAAGGAAGAACTAGATTATCAAACTTAGCAAAGACTTGGGTCTGAAGCGATATTGATGCAGCTTCTACATCTTCCCAAGTCTCTAACTCTTTTTCTATTTCCGGTAACTGCTCTTGATCTAAGCACTCTATAGTTAAATGCTGGTTAAAGCGCATTAACCTATCCATTAAATCCCGGTCAAAACCGTTCATTACCGAGATAACTACGATTAAAGTAGCTACACCGAGAGCTATCCCTAAGCAAGAGACAATTCCGATAAAGGAAATATGCCTAGCTCTTCCGCGAAAAAGATAGCGCCGTGCCAAAAATAGTTCAGGTATCATTAGGTAACGGTTTAAGGAGAGGAAAGAGAATTACGTCCCTTATCGAAGGTTGATTAAGCAGGAGCATTACCAGCCTATCCATGCCTATTCCCAAACCAGCAGCTGGAGGCATGCCATATTCTAAGCTAAGTAAGAAGTCATTATCGATCTTCTTGGGTAGCTCCTCTTCTACTTCTAATTGTTTATTAAAACGTGCTTTTTGCTCGAGGGGATCATTTAACTCTGAGTAGGCATTAGCGACCTCAAGCCCTCCAATAAATAATTCAAACCTCTCCACTATATAAGGATTATCTTTCTTCTGCTTAGCTAAAGGAGAAGTCCAGCTAAATTGATCAGTAATAAACGCTGGCTTACCTGCAGGATAGTTCTTCTCAATCAGCTCCTCAGTTATATTAAGAATTTGGCTGCGGCTTAGGCCTTTAGCTAATTTTAGCTTCTTACTTATCTTATCCAACATTACATCCTGAGAGTCACTCATCCTTATACCAAATTCCTTATCGAAAAGCTTGGCAAAAGAAATCCTCTGCCAAGGTGGAGTAAGATCTATTTTTTTGCCTTGAAATTCTAAGATTGGCGAAGAGTTCATCTCTTGAGCCAGATGTAAGAATAAATCTTCACAGACCTTCATCATATACTCATAATTCTCATAAGCGCAATATGCTTCAAGCATAGTAAATTCAGGATTATGCCGCCTAGAAACCCCTTCATTACGAAAACTTCTGTTTATCTCATATACTTTTTCCAAACCTCCGACTAAAAGACGCTTTAAGTAAAGCTCGGGAGCAATTCTAAGATAAACATCGCTATTAGTAGTATTATGAAAGGTTGCAAAAGGCCGGCCAGCTGCCCCGCCGGCAATCCGATGCAACATTGGAGTCTCAACCTCCAAATACTTAAGACGGTCAAAGAAATCTCTAGTTAAAGAGATTATCTTTGAACGCTTCATAAAAACTTCTTTAACTTCGGGGTTAGAGATTAAATCAAGATAGCGTTGACGATACCTTACCTCTACATCCTTTAGCCCATGCCACTTCTCAGGTAGAGGTCTGAGAGCCTTAGCTAGAAGTTTTATTTCACTAACCAATAGTGTTGACTCATTGGTACGGGTAGTAAATAGCTTACCCTTAACGCCAATAATATCTCCGATATCCATTTCCTTGAAAAGCTGGAAAAGACCACCCAAAGTATTGACCTGGGCATAAATCTGTATTTTTCCGGTATGATCGCTGATATGAGCGAAACCGGATTTACCATGCTCACGCTTGGTAACCAGCCTTCCGGCAACTGAAACCTCTTTCTCCTTTTCAAAAGAATCTAAGATCTCCTTGATAGTCAAAGGCTTAGGAAAATCAGTCACCTTGAAAGGGGAACCAAACTTCTCGGAAATTTTCTTTAGTTTTTCTTCTGCTTCCATAACTTATAGATTATATATAATATATCTATTACTGTCAAATTAAATCCCTGCTTACCCATATTATTCTTTAAATAAATGACAATAAACAAAATGGCCGGGTTCGACCTCTTTTCTTACACATTCCTGCTTACATTCAGGTTTTTTGAATCGACAGCGCGAGAGAAAAGGACAACCGCCAAGGTGGTCAATACCCTCTTTTAAGTATTTTAGCTTCTGCTGAGAAGCTTCCTTTAGTAATTTAGTATAAGGATGAAGGGGATTATTATAGATCAAATCCCGGGGGCCATATTCGGTGATTTTGCCCCGGTACATAATAAAACAGTAGCGGGATATCTTCTTTAATAATTTAAGGTTATGGGAGATAAACAGAAAAGTTACTTCTAACTCATTCTGCAACTTAATTAATAGCTTCATAATTTTAGAAGCTGTTGTAACATCCAGGCTCGATGTCGGCTCATCAAGAATCACTAACCGCGGCCGGTTAATAAGACTGCGGGCAATACAGACCCTCTGAATTTGTCCGCCACTTAGCTGATGCGGTATTCTTTCCATTACATCTTCCTCTAATTCTACCTCTGCTAAAGCTTTTTTAATAAGCTCGCTGCTCTCAGATTTCTTTATTTTTTTAAAGACCCTTAAAGCCTCATATAAAGAATAAAATATAGTATAGCGGGGATCAAGGCTGGCAAAAGGATTTTGAAAAACAATCTGGATATTCTTTCGTACAACTTTCTGGTTTTCTTTTAAAGTTATATTCTTATCGTTAAAATAAATACTTCCTTCTTTAGGTTGATAGAACCCAAGAATAGTTTTGGCTAGGGTAGTCTTACCGCAGCCGCTCTCACCGGCCAAAGAAGTTACTAACCCCTTTTTTAAGAAGAGATCTACCCCATCTAAAGCCTTAATAGTCTTGCCCTTCTGCAAGAAATATACCTTTAGGTTTTTTGTACTTAGAATCTTATTATTTTCCATTACTTTATCCTTCTAACTGAGAAAATGAGTCTAATAAACTTTTAGTATAATCATCTTCGGGGTTTGCAAATAACTCCTCGCTGCTCTTTATCTCTCTGGCCTGGCCCTGATAAAGAACTACCACCCGATCACATAAGGCCTTTACCAAATCAAGGTTGTGAGTGATAAAAATTATAGTTAGTTTAAGTTTATCTCTTAGCTCTTTAAACAAATGGATAATCTGGCTCTCAATAGTTACATCCAAAGAGCTTGTCGGCTCATCAGCAATTAATAGAGTTGGTTTTAAAGCTATGGCTACGGCAATAGCTACTCTCTGCAATTGCCCGCCACTTAATTGATGGGGGTAACTCTTTAATATTCTCTCCGGTTCCCTCACTCTAGCTTTTTCCAAAGAATCAAAAATAATTTTATTTATCTGGCTCTTACTCTTTATATTTAATTTGCTTTGCAGAATCTCTTGGAATTGATATTTTATACTTAAGACCGGATTAAAGGTACTGGCTGGCTCTTGAAAGATTAAGCCAATTTGATTTCCTCTTAAGATTTCTGATTCTCTCTCTTTTGCCTTAAAGATGTTTTTGTCTTTAAAGATTATCCGGCCTTGGCTTTTAGAATCAGGGGGAAGAAGATTTAAGATTGAAAGAGCAAGGGTGCTCTTTCCGCTGCCGGATTCACCGACTATACCTAGAATCTCACCCTCTTCAATTCCCCAGTTGGCCTTCTTTAAGGCATCGACGTATTTAGCTCTGCTCCTATAAGAGACGCTTAAATCTTTTACCTCTAAAATCATAGTATTCTTCTTTTGGGGTCCAAGATATCCCTTAGGGTATCTCCCAGCATATTAAAACAAATAACCGTAACTACGATAAATAATCCCGGAATTAAAATCCAGGGAAAGAGGCGAATATTTACTATGCCCATAGCTGAACTTAGTAGATTCCCCCAGCTTGCTTCTGGCTCCTGAATTCCTAAACCAATAAGGCTTAAACCGGCCTCACCTAAGATATAAGCTGGGATACGCAAGACTATAGCTACTAAAGCATAAGAGAGAGTATGGGGAAGAATATGGCGGATAATTATTTTAAAGTGACTAAGGCCCATTGCTTTGGCAGCATAAACATATTCATTCTCACGCAAGGATATAGCCATACCGCGGATAATACGAGCAGTAGCCGCCCAGCCAATAAACGAAAGGATAACTATAATTAAAATATAGACTTGGGTCGAAGTTAAATTAGGAGGAAATGAGGCCCGTAGAGCTAACATAAGATAAAAAGAAGGGATCATCATTACCATCTCACAAATACGCATAGTAAAGTTATCTACTCTTCCTCCAAAGTATCCGGATAGACCTCCGATGATTAAACCAATGAATAAAGATATGGCCGCACCAATTAATCCTATCGAGAGTGAAATTCTTCCTCCATAAAGAATACGGGTGAAGATATCCCGCCCTTTTAAATCTGCTCCTAGAAGATAAATTTTGCCTTCCCCTACACCGAATAAATGCCGATCACTCTCCCAGAGTCCTAAAAACTTATACTTAAACCCCTTAGTAAAGAACTTAATCGGGTAAATTTTACTCTTATCTTCCTGATAAATTCTCTGATAGTACTCATTAATCTCATAGGTCTGTCCATAAATGAAGGGCCTGAATTGTTTCTCCTCAAGGTTTAGGAAATGTATCTTTGTCGGCGGTGTATAGGAGTGCAGGATATCATCGTCATCGTAGGCATAAGGAGCAAAGAAAGGAGCAAAAATCACTGAAAAATAAAGCAAAATCAAGACAAAAAAGGCTATCCGGCCCAGTTTATTCTTGATAATTTCTTTTAAAATCCTCATAGTTTAAGTCTTCTCGTATCTTATTCTCGGGTCAAAGTAAGCTAGAAGAATATCGGCAACTAAATTACCTAAGATAAGTAAAGCTCCTCCGGCTAAAACTGAACCCATAACTAAATATATATCTTGGGAACGTACAGCCTCTAAGGTTACTACCCCTAAACCTGGCCAGCCAATAATAATCTCAACCAAAGCAGCGCCACTTAAAAGAGCTGAGAATTGATAACCAAAAATAGTGATCATCGGGTTTAGAGCATTCTTTAAGGCGTGAACATAAAGAATTCTCACCTTAGGAAGCCCTCTAGCTTTTGCTCCTAAGATATAAGGAGAACCTAAGACCTCCAGGAGATTTGCCCTCATTATTCTCTGGAGAACACAAATACTTCCCAATGAGAGAACTAGGGTAGGGATGATTAGGTGCTTTCCAATATCAATTATCTTATTGAGAAGGCTGAATTCCTCGAATCTTATCGAGCGCATCCCTCCTAGAGGAAGCCAGCCGGTAAAAGTAGCCAGATAGAGAAATATAAAGGCCAAAAAGAAAGAAGGAGCAGATATACCCAAATAAGAAGTAAAAGATAAAAACCGATCAGTAAATTTATTTCGCTTTAGGGCAGCAATTACCCCTAGGGGAATAACAAATATCCAGGTAAAGATAAGTGATGATAATGAGAGTATAAAGGTATTAAAGAGGCGGGATGAGACAACATCAAAGACTTTAGCCTTAAAAGAAAACGAATAGCCAAAATCCCCTTTTAGGATATTTTTTAACCATACAAAGTATTGGACCATGAGAGGCTTATCAAGATGGAATTTTTGCTCATATAGCTCAATGGCATCTTGGGAAACTTGGGGATTTAGCCTTAATTTGTCTAAGAAATCTCCGGGGGCAATCTGAATAAAAAGAAATGTAAGGAAGGTTATTCCTAAGAGTAAGGGCAAAGAAAAAACTAGTCGCTTTAAGATAAAACGGCCCATAAAAAACAACAGAACTCTTTAATCTATGTAATCTTTTCTAAAATCTGAGTAATCAACGGTCTCTGGTACACCTTTAGAAGTCTTTCGGAGACCGTTTATATAACCACTACTAGAGGGAAGATCGCCGGTTTATGAAACTCTACTCCTGCTTGCCACTCATCAGGGGTTTTACTGCACCAGCGTACAATCCCTTTCAATAGCAGAGATTTATCTGTCTTAGTACAAAGGTTTATGCGTAAATGGGTACCTTTAGGTAAGTTTTCGGCACTAGCTAACCCTGCTCCGGCTGCACCTATGTCATGGCATTTGATTCCCATAGGTGTATTAGTGTTACCCACACATGAGCCTAAAACAGCGCAAGGATACCTTTCGAATGTTCTTCTTTCTCTAACCATCAAATACCACCTCTCTTATTTTATCACAGTTCATCTTTTTTTCTACCCCTTATTGAGGTTTAATCTCTAATCTCTTCACTGGCAAGATAAAATTTAGCTATCTTGCCACCAAATTTTCTTTCTCAGCTGGTCACCGAAGTTACTATCGAGGTATGAAATAATTCTTGCTCTATCTATATCCCTTATCTTGGTAAATAAAATACCGCAAGAAGGAGTAGTTTCTGTTCGTTTTGTCCAAACTACCTTACCTAAAGCATCAATCTCACTGGGCTCCCCGGGAATATGAATAGTTAACTTTACCTCCTCTCCGGCCAAAGGAACGCTTGGCGAACTTATCCTAGCTCCTCTTAAACTTAAATCCAGTAGCCTTGCTTCCCAGACTTTATTGGAATTTACAAAGGTATAATCCAGAGGTATATCTACTTCCCAACGATGCCCCATTCTTGTCTGTTCTCCTCTCTCCTCTCCTCTTTCTTCCCTTCTCTCTTCCATCTCCCTCACCTCTCACTTGCCCGGTTGAGGACTGTCCTCAACCGCTCTTCTGCCCACCCCGGGGGTGTACATTTTTGGTTTCTTTTAAAAATACACGCCCAGCTCTAGAGATGTTAAGCATATGAATTATGTAGATGCGGATAGCTAATACTATCAATATTGTAATGCCTGTATGCGCCCACAAGCCAAACCATGAATCGGTTACTAGAAGTTTCTTTACTGAGATTGAGTATATTGGCCACCAAATATTTATTATAGGTATAGTAAATAAATTCCACCAAGCTAAAATAATAGCTAATGTTCTAGCGAAATTAAATCTTAATAGAAGCAGAAGAATTCCGATAAAGAAAGTAATTACACTTAGCATCGCTAAATAATTACGATAAGCATCTAAAAGGAAATAGATTTCTGAAGGTGTAGACTCCATTGTAGTTACTCCTATGAGTAATTCCCAAACACCTGAAATTAAGTGGAAAATTGCTATTGCTACAACATGACAATTTGCCCGGTTTTTTGATAATTGTTTTGTCATCTTCTTTTTCTTTTTATTCATGCGACCCTCCTCAAATTAATATTTAGGTATCGACGGTATATGTATCGGTGGTGGAGTATACACTGGCGGCATATCAATATTCACAGGGAATTGCGGCTTAAATGGGTCTCTGTAATTAGGTGTCGGCGGTATATACACTGGTGGTGGATTATATACCGGCGGCGTATAATGATTATTCATCATCTGCTGATATACCGGATTCGTTTTTATCTCCGGCGGAGGGTTGTAAATTCTGTTTATGTTTGGAAATTGGCGCATAGTGTTAGGGCCACGGTAATTCCTAATAGTATCTATTAGCGGTGTTTTTGGTACATTAAACTGTTGTAAATCCCGCTGAAGCTGTTGCTGATAATTAGGTATAATTCCCACTGGTGTCTGTGGTATAAGTGGTTCTCTGTAGCGCTCAAAAGGAGTTTCTCCCATAATATGTTTTTGTCGCCAAGTATCAGACATGCTTGGGGTAAGCATATTGGGTCGAATATGATAATTTGGCTGTGTAGAATCATAACCTTTGGTATGAGCTTTCCACACTCCGGGAGCAGCAACGCCTTCAAAATTATATATACCTGGCCAATTTCCTCCCCTAGGGAAATAATGCCATTTAGATACATCCTGGTCTCTAATCATTATATCTAAATTCGGCATATTTAAATTAGGGTGAATTTCATGAATTTTATGCGAAATTACTAAAGGATCATTGTAAGTAAGGTGTGCTCCAGCAATATCTTTAAAGTCATTTATACGATAAGGGTATATTGAATCATAACGATTAATACCAAAAGCTTTAAAGCCAAAGGCATTATAAACAGGATCCCCTTGCAAAGCTATATTCTCCCACTTTTGGTCCAAACTTGAAAAATCACGCCAGGAAGGAGACCCAAGACTTACGAGATGAACTCTGTGTTCATCAAAAAGCTGGCGCACACGCGGATCTAAATCCGGAGAAAGGAATCTTTCTCCTACCAAATTCCCACCGCTGTACATCACTGCCATTATTCTGCCTTTTTCTCCTACTATATCTTTAGCCTTTAGCATTGTACCGTCTAATCTTAGCTGAGCATCTAGAATATCCTTACCTGGATTCCGTATATCTCCGCTAAAAATATTTCCAGTCCAAGAATGTTCAATAACTTTTATTCCACTCAGCTTTAGAATTCTTATAAAAGGCCGATTTCCAGTAACATCTACATTTAAATCTCTACGGTTGTAAGGATTAAACCCCAGTAAAGAATCATCAACACCAGGAATAACTATCGCAACATCTATTTTTGGTATATTTTGATTTATCTGGGGCCTTACTGATTCTGCTAATAATGGTTCAATGGTCTTTAAGGAAAGCGCTGCAATTGCACGATTCCAAGTATCAGGTTCCTGTTTTAAAGCGTCTGCCAAAGGATTCACTAACTGAGGATTTTCATGCACTCTAACTCCTAAATTAGCTATTGCGCTTCTACGCACAAATACGGAATCATCTTTTAATGCCGGAGTAAGTAAATTATCTACAGAAGGTTGCTCTAACCTCCCTATAGCATCAACTGCTACGCTCCTTATCTGCCAAGATTTATCATCGAGAAGCGGTTTGATGTCGTTAGCTATATTAGGATATTGAGTAATTTTGCTTCCTAAGCCTTGCACTGCAATACTGCGTATTGTGTTATCACGCACTGTATCCAAAGCAATGGAAGTTAAGGGTGCTAGGGTAGCCGGTGAGTTAATTCGGCCTAAGGCTAAGGCTGAAGCCCGGCCTAAGCCTAAATTATCGCTATGTAAATTATCTTTGATTGCTTCTATAGCTTCAGGCTTATTAATATTCCCCCAGCCAAGGCCAAGGGTAGCTGCTGAACGGACTAAGGGGTCAGGATCTATCTTAGCTATCTTAATAAAAGACTTACTTACGGCAGGCATATCCGTTACTTTCCCACTTAAACCTTCTACTGCTGCTAAACGTACCTTTTGGCTATCGTCTTCTAAATAAGGTATTACCTCTTTCAAAGGAGCATCGGGAACTTTAGCAAATGACTGGATAGCCGTAGCGCGGATAATCGCATTATCTTCCTTAATTATCCGGCTTAATTCAGTAAGCGCCCTCTTGTCCTCAGTAAGCCCTAAGGAAAATACTGCTACTTGTTTAGTAGGAATATCCGGACTATTCAGATAAGGCTTTATCATATCTACTGCATATCCACTCTTTGATTGGCCTAAATTTAATAAAATTCTCTTCTGAAAATCTGGATTATTACTCTTCTTTAATATCTCTTCAATGGGCTCTTTCAACTGAGGATAATCTTCAATATGAGGAGATAAAGCAATCGCTGTTGCCTGTTGTATTCCTACTTCTTTATCGTTTAGCATCCTGGTTATCGCAGCTATTGCTTGTGGTTCTTTACTTCCTCTTAAACTATTTACGCAAGCTAACTTTACATTATTATCCCTCGCTTTATTTAAAAGCTCAATAGTTAAATCGGTTATCTGGGAATTTTCTTTTATTTTGTCAGAAAGTACTGCTATAGCTGCTGAGCGAACTAAAGGGTCGGGGTCAGTTTTGACAATTTCGATAAATGAATCCTTGATTTGTGGTATATCTGCCACTTTGCCACTTAAAGCATTTATGGTTGTCAAACGTACAATTTTACTCTCATCATACAAATAAGGCTTCAAATTCACAATTGGCGCCTCCGGAATTTGAACAAATGAATGTATGGCTATGGCGCGGATAAGCTCAGTGTTTTCCATAATAGTCCGGATAAGCTCGGCAAGCGCTCTTTGATCTTTGGTAAAACCTAAAGATAAAACTGCTGTTTGTTTAATGGAAATATCCGGGCTATCCAGATAAGGCTTTATCATATCAACAGCATACTTGCTCTTTACCTGAGCCAAACCAGCTAAAATTCTTTTTTTGGTATCTTTATCTTTCCCTTTTAATGCCTCATCAAGAAACTTTCTTAATTGAGGGTAATCATCTACATAGTTTATCAAAGCAATAACTACCTCGGGCGGAATCGAAGGAGAAATATCACAAAGTTTCTGATACAACGGCTCAATTAGCTCCGGATGCTTCTTTAAATTATTAAGGTATACTAAAACAGCTGTATACCCTATCTCTACCTTGGGATTCACAAGTACATATTGGACATCCTGACCTGAAGAATAATATGACTGACTTCCATCGGACCAAACACATTTTCCTGTAGTCATTATACTTTTAGAATGATATCTATTATGTTTTTTCAAATGATATTTTACAGGGCCGTTAACATCTTCCTCGCGCAAAATTTTACCGATCAAATCAATTATTTTAGGATTATCATCTATCCTGTCAGAAAGTGCCAGCATAGCCGCTACCCGCACGCTAACTTCTTCATCCTTATTGGAAACAAACTCAAACAATAAATCTGTAACTTCTTGTTCTTTAAACTGTACTAAAGAAGATATTATTTTACAACGCGTTCCTGAAACATAATCTTTTGCTGCCTTGATTAATACAGGCAAAACCTCTCTACCTCCGATACGCCCTAAAGCAAATATTACATTTGATTGAAATTCTTTATATTCAGCCTTTTCTAACAGCTCAATTAAGTATGAAGTTGCTTTTGAACCACCCAATTTACTTAACGCCACAATTGCTTCTTCCATTACATTAATATCTCTGCCTTTTAAGTTTGAATCATACTTTTTCGGATTTGAGATAATATCAATAAGATATTTTACTGCCTGGGGACTTCCTAGCTGTGCTAAAGAGAAAACAGTTAAAACAAATACTCGTTCTCTTATCTCCTCTGTAGTCCACTTATTTGGTAAAAGTAGCCTCAAAATGAACTCATGTTTAAATTCATCTGCATTGTAATCCCCCTTGAGGGCTTTCATTAATGTATCTTTGGCCAAAGAATCGCCTAAACATGCTAATACCCTTGCAGCATAGAAGGGGGTCCGAAAATTATCACTCTTTAAGGCCCTTAAATACCCTCCGTACAACTCCTCATGAGTCACTCCCAACTTAATCAAAACATCTCCTGGAGGATAAAATAACTTAGGTTCTACAATATATAAATTATGCTGCCCGGCAGCCCCGGTTGTCATCTGTATATAGCCATCCACTAATCCTTTCTTTATCTCGTTAGTCATCTCAGGTGCACGAAATAGTTTAGGGCTTTGGGTGGATACACACCAATAGTAAATTAAAGCATTACCATAATTTTTACGTTTAAGTGCTCTCTCTGCTATCTTAATCTGTTTATGCGTGAAAGCTCCAGAGCCTGGGGTAGCACACCCACTGTGAAAAACCAAACTTAATAAAAGCAATATAATTATAGCCTTACCAAGAAATGATTTTACCTTGTTTAGGCGAATCCCTGCCTTGCCGGCAGGCAGGCTAAACACCTCCCGGTTGAGGACTGTCCTCAACCGCTCTTTAAGGCTTTTGCCTGTTATATTTTCTTCCCCTACCGGAGAGCTGGTCGACTCAAACTTAATCTTAAATACTTCTATTTGAAGCCCTAATATCATATCCTGCTGTCCAGCAGGGCTGTAAGCAGGAATGATGCCAAGTTTCCTATCCTCAGCAGCCGTAACTAAAACCAAGGCTGCCGGATTTCTTATTTTTAGTGCCTCAGCAAAGTTTTTTGTTTTTTTGCGTATTACTTTCTCATAATCTCTATACTCTATAGAAGGATCATAATCATCTATGGAAGAGTAATAATCAAACTCGATAACTGTTACTAAATTACGCGGAAAGGGCAACACAGAAAGGTTGTATTGATCTACTACTCTATCTCCGATATAGTCATCGCAATAGTACCCTGGTATAGAAGGCGTAATCCACCAGGGCTCAATGGCTAATCCTCTCTCAACAAGGTAAGGTACCCAATTATTATTCTTAAGCATACCCGAATAAACCCAATTATCCGAATGCTCGTCGCCATAGAAAAGAGAAAAAGGTGCTTTAAGAATTCCGCGAGCAACCAGTCTTTCTAACCATCTAATACCTGGAGCGTGTATCCGGCAAAGAGCGACAGGACAATCCAGCAATAAAGAAACTCCCTCTGATATTTTAATTGGGCTGGAGCTAAAGGATAAAGTTTGATGGTTTTGAGGATTATCAAGAACTGTGGATTTCTTAGCTTTAGAAGAAAGGGCAGGCGAAGAGGCCCCACCAGCCACGGAAGAGGTAACCTCTTCTTGAGTTTTAACCTGCCCTTTTATATTATTATACCTTTTTAAATTACCAAGGGAGAGAATTTTCTTAAATATTTTTTTTGTGTTATATATGATTTTAATTTTTTCTTTGGATATCTTGAAGAAGGTAAATATTTTAAATGACTTCCTAATCGGTGGTGCGTGTGATTTAAAATTTAATATATAAAACTGCACTGGGGAGCTGGAGGAATTTTCTTGCTGATCTAGCATTCCTGGAACTTTTGTCAAGGCGATAATTAAGCGGATAATCCTGGAGTTTCTGGCAATCATCTCATCCCGGCTTAACCATATGGGAATTCCTAAGTTATTGAATATAGAGCTAAGGAAAAAACTTTGATTGAAACCTTCTCCTTCCTTAATAAAATTAAGTATGTCTTTTTCCGAAAGCCTTCCTATTTCCTGGGAAATGCTTTCTAACTGAGATGTATAATGGAATAGAGGTTGAGGGATGAATATGTTAATTGTGTCAGTCAATTCCAAAGCCACTTCGTTATGCATACATCTTATAGCAAAAGTAATTGGTTTTTCAATGGCCGGCAATCTACTCATTGTCTGGTATACCCCATCAAAGATACCGAGTACAACCTGACTGTTTGCCGGGCTCACCTTTACAGGTTGATCTTTAACTATTTTATATATACCTTCATCAATATCCTCTCCAGTTAAAAACAGGGCCCTTTCCGCCACCTCTTTACGCAAGTAAAATTCTGCCTTGCCCCTGCGTTGTTTATCCTCCAGCATAAGCCTAAAATATGGCTCATCATGCGTATTGACCAACTTAAGCGAAATGGAATAAGAGGATGATTGAATCGGCGAGCTGGAATCACCATTTTTTAACTGTTTTGCAGAACCAATAATCCTATCTTTTAACCTATTACTTAGTTGTTTCATGAACTCTTCGCTTGTTTTTATATCAACTGTCAATGCCTGAATAACTTTAGGGTCAACCTCTGTATGTTTTACCAAGGCTTCTATTAAATAATCTAAGAGATAATTTAGTATCTGAGAAAATACTTCTTTTTTGAACTTTACATCATGCATATCCTGCAAAGATAATAAAAGACGCTTGATTGTTTCCTTTATGTCCTTGGGCACACTGCTATCTGCTTCTCTGATAACCTTATCTATTTCTTCTAAGCTCAATAATTTAAATACATCTTGAAGAGAAATCTTCTCTTTTATGTGAATATCTCCCTCATCAATAAGGCCATGTTGAATCGCAACACTAACTAAAATGAAAATTACTGCCACCTTTGTGCCGTCTCTTAGTTCGCTTCTCCACTTAAGTGAATCAACCTTAAATATGTCTAAAGTCGTTTCATCTCCTACAACAAAATATAGCGTTTTTTCATCTTTGTTGTATCGAATCGCCACAATTGGATTGCCAGACCAAATTGCCTGTTCAAAAGGTTGATTATCTTGAGTTAGGTACTGCAAAAGTGTAGTGCCATCTTTTGCTTCTAACTGCATTTTCTCAATAAATCTTCCTTGATCCATCTTATTCTTAACAAAATACAAACCTCCCCCATCCTCGCTAACTTGGAAAGTAAAGACCATATCTGGCGACTGTAAGTGTATAATACCCTCCTCTGTACTTGTAGGATCTATAATCTCAACAAAACCTGCTTCTTTTAACATTTTTAAATAGTCTCTCTTTGTTTGCTGCTCTTCCGCGCTTACCGGCGAGCTGGAAATTGAAGAACTGCTAGTGAGGAAACGCGGTAAAATATCTGCTAACGAAACATTCTCAATGTTTTTGACATCTCTCAATATCCTTTTAAGTTCTTCGGCGCCATCTCTTCCTCTTCGAAAACTGGTCCAGATCACAGCCTCCCAAAATATAGGGTCAGGCTTTCTCTCTAAAAATTCTACAAAATTTTTAAGGCTACCTTGATCCCAACTAATAACTGCTAGATGTCCTAATCCATGGTATCCTTCACCAATCATAGTTTTTATCCTGTCAAATAGAAGTTGGATTGCCTCTTTACCAAAATTATTTTTAAGCCTCCCTAAAAATAAACTGGCCTCTAGAACGAGACTCTGAACATGAAAGTCTTTGGAATGATCATGTAGTAGTATTACAAAGTTGACATCTCTATGAGAAAGTATTTCTTTTAGTCCTGCCAATTCTAAGGAACCTGCTTTGAACTTCTTTATATCAATAGCTCCCTCATTAACAAGTTCTCTGACTTTTTCTTCAATATTGTTAACAGCGGAATTGGATTCCTTTATAGGCGAGCTGGAGCCAACAAACGAAGGATAAAGGAAAGAAGAAGCTGCCTTTTCATTTATCAACATAGAATTAAGCTCCGAAATAAGGTTGTCTACTATAAAATCGATAAATTCTTCAATGGCATGTTCCAGCGACTCGGCGACTGTGGTAAATGCGGGATTAACATTTTTATCTCTTAGGATCTTAATTGTCTTTCTTATATCCTCTATTATTTTTTCATTTATTATCTTTTCTATCTCTTCAGCAGGAGTGTCAATAATGTTAAGAAATTCATAATGGGCGGTTATCTTATGAAACTTATCACCTATACAGGCAAAGAAATCAGCGTCAAAATCTAAAAATATAGGCCTTGTTTCATCTTTAAAATCAGGAAGGCCATCCAGATGCACAACATGCATCTTGACTTTCCTTAGTCTTATCAATTCTGCCCCTTGCGGTATACGCAAGTTCCCATCTGCCTGAGGATGCTCACGGCCAAAATAGCAGTATTTACGCCCATCTTTTAGCTTAAACATAGCTGCATACACACCAAATTCTTCGTCGATACCTAATGCATATCCTTGGGGATATACCTGCCATATTTCATCAATCAAATCATATAAAACACCTGCGAAAATATAGCAGTCTTCAGCGTAAGTAATACTTTTTGCTTCTTTAACGGTCTTGGGTTGCGGTAAAATACGCAGAGGCGCGCCAGCATCTTCATGGGCGTCAATATGAATAAGTATTGCCCCCATAATACCTTTAAGAATCCGCAACATTTCCCAATATTTATAAGCTTCGCCATGGTATTTTATCCTGGCGAATTTATTTTTAAGGGCGTTATTTACCGGCGAGCTGGAAGAATCTTCTCCTCTTATCCAACTTTTTAGTTCTTCTTTTGAAACTTTACCATAAAGTTCTTTTATCGAGCTTATTTGCTGTAATATAACTGAAGGATCGATGCCCTTCTCATTTTTAAGGAGGACAACTCCGGGGTATCGTGTCAATTGCGCTTCTCTACCTTCCTGTTTAAGTAAAGCGCACACTCTTCTTTCATGAGATGGTACCGTGCGAAAAACAAGCCATTCTTCAATCGGGCTACTCGAGACGCAATTCCTCAGGCTTTGTACTTTCGAGGCCGAATTACACTCATTGCCAGCAACTGGCGAATCATAACCAAAGGCCGCAAGAGAGCTGGAAGAAGCATTGGGAGCTTCGGGCTGGTACAATTCCGGAAAGAATTCTTTGAGCTTGCCGGAGAATTCCTGATGCATTAATTGCAGGAATTCCGCAAGCTCATATCTGGAATAGGTTCTGCCTAGTTTATATAACTCTAAGCGCAGACTAGTAAGTTCGTCTATTTCCTCCAGCATCCTGTCATTGACCAGGGCGTTAAGGAAGCTGAAACGCAAGGAACGTGCGTAATTCATAGTATAAGGAATATTATTTGTCACCCAGAGCGCTTTGTAAAGTTCAACCGGATGCTCCAGAAGCATTTCGAAAAAAGTAGTTTTGTTAAGCCCTGTTTGGTCGAATCCCTCGTGATTGATGTTTGAAATTGCCTTCATTATCCGGTTAATCCACAAATTATTACGCCACAACCTGCTAAATGTACCTCTGAAGTCTTGGGGAATCTTATCAAGGTCCGGCCTAAATAGGAATGCTGTCGCTAATACATCAAATTTACCTTGAACGAACCTTTTGTTAATTCTAGCACCGCGTAAGTAAGGGTTAGACAACGGTCCCGCCTCCTGCGGAAGCCTTAATACCTTAAGGTCCATCAAATCTTCTATATGCACACTTTCTGCGACAATAAATATTGCCTCTTTATCATCATAAGGATAAAATTCGATGTCCCCAACTCTTTTTCTATAAAGAATATCACCCTCTGTTACGCCTTCGGCATCTTCAATGGAAATAGCCCGGTCCCGCCATCCTTCAAAATGCTCAATTGTCGCCATTTCTTCTTCTGTCCTGATATCGGCTTTAGGCCAATCCGGATGGCCCAAAATAATCTTTCTCATATCAAACAACAGATCCGGTAAAAAAGAAATAATGGCTGTTGTATTCTTTAAGTTAAATGTGATATTCTCAACGCTACAGCCCGAGAATATCTTGGCCAACAACTCCCGCCAAGTCTGGCAAAGATTAAAGGTAAGGGCCTTGTTGCCAATCAGGTTATTTGCCCGTTTAAGCAAGCTGGTAAGTAAATCCTGAGTGGCGGAATCAAGTGCATACCCGGCCAATAAATCCTCGTGGGTTAACCTCTCAAACGCCGGCGCCGAGGAAGCACCAGAATCACCTTTCGTAGGCGAGCTGGAAGAATCAGCTCTTAGCTCGTAGCTGGTAGCTAGTAGCTGAAAACTATCCGCTACAGGCGATGAGCTATTATCTAGCAGTGAGCTGGAGCGGGGGGAAACGAAAGACGAGGTATGAGAGACGAGGGATGAAGACGCGATACGCGAATCTTCCCCCGGTGAGGCGGCGGAGACGTTAGAGTAATGGTTACTACCCTTACGATTAATATACTGAATCATATCTTTCGCCCATGAGAATATTCTAATGAACAATAGTGGCTGCTCAGACTCTTTAGTTATCATATTAATAAGAGGTTTATTATCAAGGCATACTCGCACCAAGGCCTGATGTGTTCTTACCAGTTCATAGATAGTGCTTTTAAATTTTTCACTTCTGACATATGCCTCTTTAGCAAAGATTGTTTTTTTAGGACCTTTTTTTCGTTCTCTGTATTCATCTTTATAAATCCACTCAAGTGGCAGATACATTTCTGCCCAATTTCCTTTAGCTAAACGCTGTAAATTTTGCATTGTAAAACCAATCTTAGTGATTATGCAATTATCTAAATGCCCGCCGGCAATGATTAATCTTTGTCCCTTAGATAAATCAACCCTCCAATCTTTTACATGAATAAGGTTAACATTAGGCAATCTTGATTTTAGATAAGAATATCTTTCCTTAATAGGCATAATGCTGAAATATTGAATATTTGGGAAGTGGTATTGAGCGGAAATTGAATCGGTACGCTTTGTAGCGAAAGAATTGGGTTCTTCACCTACCGGCGAGCTGGAGTCAATTGCTCCTTCCTCTCTCAAAGTGTTGACTACGCTATACAACCATGAGTTGATGACGAATAGTCTTGCAATAATACTTGCGATATCATTTTCACAATCATATCTTCTAAAGTAATCTTTCAACAATCCCTCTATTTTGGCGCGTTCAATGGCTGTATCGATGACTGTTATTTCTTCGGCCGGTATGGTCTGTTTAGGATATTCTTTAAGCGAAATCTTATAACTATAAGCAGGTTTTCTTGTAACTTTTTCCCTGTCTTCTTCATCTAGCGCTTGCCTGGAGAAGATAGCGATAGAGCGTTTCTCCAGTGCAAGTTCTGATTGCGGATACTTTCCGACAAAAACTAATTTGTCTACTAATTTTCTTAATACTTCGTAGTTTTCCAGCATAAACTCTGATGTAGATAGACCTTCTTTAAAATTAAGTACGCTAAATTGTAAGTTGCCATCCTTATCAGCCGTTAGCCCGTTCTCCATGACCTCTCTCCTTGCCGATCTGGAGATATTTACCCATAGCGTTGGATGGAATAGCCTTCTCCCACATTGTTCAATCACAAACCTCAATCGCCTCTCAATGAAGTGCGGTATGTTTTCGTGTGATTTATAACTCTTTATCTCATCGGGTGGCGTACTAAGAATATCTTCTTTAGCTAAGAAGTCATGCATTCTTACTATATTTTTTGCGCGCGGGAGATTGAACTTCGTAGTTGCGCCAATTATATAGATAAAAGAGGCTGCTCTCTGGATGGGGTCACTAGTATAAATTCCAAAATACGGATTGCTTGATATGAGGATATGTTCTTCGTAGTCATAATTTATAACTGCGGCTAAGAATCTTTCAAACGGAGCAACGGGCAACAGTCCTTTTCTTGCCATCCCTTCCAAATGATCTGCCATTTCAGCAAAACCATTATCTCTCAGATACTTAATTGCCATCTGTAGGTCTTCATCTTTCGGCCCTTTTCTATGCAACTGGTCAAACTCCTTACCAATACCTTCCAAAATACCCTCCAAATCTCTGCCGATTTCTTTTCTAGCCGGCCTTGGGATGCCTGGCATCGCTCTGACTATATCCTCTCCCTGCCCGTCCGGCAAGCGGGTCCCTTCGGCGGAGGAGGAAGAGGAGGAATTATTTGTCTTTGCAATTTCCTTCAGCACATTCAAAATCTCCTGCCGCAGCGATGTGCGACTAAGTTTATTGTCTATGGCGGGCGAGCTGGAAGATTTTCCTTTCAAATCCAGAATCTCCCGTAAAAGATTCCTTTTAACCTGTGCATACAGTTCCAGTAATACTGGTGCTGTGCACAGCTTCTTGGAACCCCTGTGTATCAAAGATTCCTCAAAGTCAGGGATATCTTTTTTATGAAGGGCATGTGTGGGATTTAGAAATGCAGACATTAAGAATGTCTTGTTATTTATTCCAGAAAAATAACGTACCAAATGCGAAAGTACTGATTGATCACTCACTAATATTATATCTGCCTGCTCTACCGCGTCTGCTCTAACAATCTCTATATTATGGAATTTATAAAACCGAGCAAGCCTCTCTCGCATAGCCACATAACCCCGGCAGTAAGAAATAATTTTAGTAATAAACTTACAGGAAGACTTTTCTGCTCTAAGCGTTGTACCCGCAGAGAATATTTCTATGCCCATTCTATCCAATGGATCTTGGAGCACTAATTCAAGCAATGGACTGCGAAAGACATTAACAGTACATACAACACGAATGCGCTTAATTTGTTTAATTCCTCTGGCTATAAAGATATTCTCGACTGAACGCTTAAGCGGCGATGAAGAAGCGGCTTCGCGGACAAATACTTCCAAATAAGCATTTTCTGTCTCAAATGATGTCTCCTGAAGATTAACGGAAAATATTTCCTTGCCTACAACCCTGAAACCCTGAGATTCTAATAAATCAACGCTTTTGCGGAAGAAAGGCTTGACCACAATCAGGGTATCAGCTTTGATTTTCTTTGATATCTGTTTAGAGTTTATTACTTCTAACAATTCTATTAACACCTCATGCTCTGGATTAACCAATAAAATATGGCTCAAGCTATGGCCGGGAATAAATTTTATTATATTTGTATCTGTCCTGACAACCGCCAGGTTGTCCAGGTCGACTCTTTGCGCGGCAAGCAAACCCTTTTCCCACATCTGCGCCCACATTATATAAATATAATCCAGCGAAAAATATGATTCGTAGATATCCGTGGCAATAACTCCTACATCAGGATTCCTTTCGGCAATAGTTTTTGCGGTTTTGGCTGTTCCACAGCCAATCTCTAGAATAATCCCCTTACCGCGAAATCCCTCAACAACAAAGTTAACTTTTGTAATATTCTGCCTACTGTTTTTCTTCTGCCTCAAATAACCTTGCAATCCCGCATATTCAGCGGAAATTGAATCAGTAAACTTTGTAGTGAGAGAATTAGGTTCTTTGCCCACCGGCGAACTGGCCTCAAAAAGCGCCTGGCCCCTTGAGGCGGTAGTTTTGTAGTCTGGAGTTATATCAGTGACGCAGGGATGAAAAGGCTGTTTAGGAGTTTGAGCTTCGGGTTTCCCTAAAAACATATAGCCTCTCAGCGCACTTTTCAACATAACTGTCTTAACTTGTGATAGTTCCTGCATTATTTCTGGTATGCACTCTTTGGCCGCATCTATCATAGTTGGAAAAATATTACATATTATAAAGCCTCTTTCGGAAAGCAATCCTGCTAAATCAACAATATGGTTTGTAAATTTTCCTTCCCTCACTAAATGGTATAAGCCTAAATAACTGTAAATAATATCTAATGTTATAGGACCGATAAATCTTTGAATGTTTTCTACTAGATTCTCGACTACGCCAACAATAAACAGAATATTATCGGGTATCTCTTTTTTTGCTATAGATAGGCTATATGTATCGCTGAAGGCAATAATAAAGACATTATTGATTCCTTTGTCGTTCAACCATTGGGCCAACTCTATTGGAGCTGTCAAATCTCCTGCCCCCCAATCTAGTACAAATACTGGTTTGGATGGCTTAGATTTAGCTATCTTAACTATCCAATCATCACGTAATGACCAACCGAGCATATAGTTAGAAAAGTCATAATCTATAACTTGAAAAGGAGTGTCGAAGGCCCTCCACCCCCCCTCTTTCACCCACACCCATAGCTCACCACTGGAACTTATGCGCACCCTTGGCGTCTTTTTCGCTGTTAAAAGCTTCTCTATCTCTTCCTGAGGCAAGTCTGGTTCAAACACGATACGCCTATTAGCCTTAAATCTAGCCCACGCTTCGTCTAAACTGAGAAGTGAAGACGAAGCACATTTTTCTGTCGCTATTGCCAGTTTAGCCGCCAAATGAAGTTTTTTAATGGCAGAAGACGCACCTCGTTTACTCCTTTTTTTTGTCTCTCCATAATCCTGGTCGCCAGGACGTATTCGTAGCGCGCTCCATGTCGCCACATTTTCATTTTCACCGACTCTCACGCAATTGGGCTCAATTTCAAAACCAGAGTGCTGGATAAACTCCTGATGCGCTTTAACAACTTCTTTCTCCTGCCATAAGTCAATTGCGTAATACTTATAATGGCCGCCGGCAATAAATAACTGTATTTCGGGTATAAGCCTCAATAGATACATGCTGCTCATGTTGGTTACATCGTACTCATCTTCCCATTCGCCAATATTTGAGAACACGGCAATCTTACGGCCCCTGCGGTTAATGATTTTAGCGCATGAGCCGAGAAAGTCCTTATCGGAAATATCGCCCAGATGAGACCGGTAGTCTTTTCCTTCCGCAAACCCATTGAGCCTCAGCTGTGTTCCAGCCTGTTTAAGTCTTTCCGGAAAGAGCTCTATGATATCGGCAAATTTCAATCCGAGCTTAAAGCCCGCAAGCGTCAAAATAGCGTCTCCTGCACCGACATCTATACCGTCATAACCATCCAAGCCTCGCTCCATCATATGAATAATCATAGCTGTCGTGTTTGCCGCGTATCCTTTCTGCGCTAAATCTTTTTGGCTGAGGCTGTTGACTAATATAACATTGGCGCTTAACTCTTTTTTTAGGATTTGGTCTAACCTTTCATAACAATAACTATCCATAAAAAATAAATAAGCGATACGGATAACGATAATTTTTTGTTCTCCGCGAACCTCAATCAGGCCGTCTTCTCTATAAAACCTCTTCTCCCCATAAATATAGTAAGGCTGCCATTTACTAAACCCATCCCATCGCCGTAACACAAGATTTAGCTGTTCGGCAATTTTTTGGCTCAATTGTTCTGCGTAAGCCTCATCGAACCTTTCGGCTTCTTTATCTGCGGGCGAGCTGGAGAGAAGACTGCCCAGAGAAAACCCTCCTTTTAGACGCCCGAGCTCGCCACCATCGTATCGGAATGGATAGAACTCTCCGGTTGTGCTACTCAATTTAACATTTCCACACCATTGTTCACCTCTTGCATGCCAAAGTAATGGTATATTTTCTTCTTCTAAGGCCGCCAATATAGCTTGTGCATTTTCTTCATTCGAAATCTCAATTTCCTCAATATGCTCCGGTGATACCTCAGGTTGCACCAATATTGCCCGCAAGATTTCTTTCTGTATAAACGGAAGGGGTGTCAGAATTCTTAAAACCTCCTGGATGCATCCTTGAGCAACGCTCGCAGGTGAGAGGAAAGTATATTGATAGGTCTGGGAAGCTTTCAGATGAGCCAAGACAAAGACTTTTCTGTTGATATCAAAAAGAATGAGATAATTACAGTCTATTGCTCCCTCTGATTCTAACTCTCTCTTGCTTCTGTCGCCTCGGACAAGGATTCCGAATTCATCGCGCCGTAATATTGCGGCGGGGCCTTTGGGGTCAATTAGACAATCAACTGAATTTCCTGAGATTCTTAATCGATATTTTACCGCAGTAATCTTTTTTACATCATCCACAGGCGAGCTGGAGAAAACTGAGTCATTGTTATACGCGGCAATTAATCCTCGAATTACATCTACCACATCTTCATCTTCTGAGGCCTTTGGCTCACCAAACAAGTCTACGAATATATCCAGACCAAATTCATCAACTATATCACTAAGATTTAACTTAACTATGTCTATGATCTTTTCTCGATAGATATTTAATCCGAGATTGCTTGATTTCAATATATCCCGTAAAGACAAGAGCCGCTGAAGCACTTCTTTCTTAAAATCCTTCCTTCGTTTACTGAATAATTTTAAGAAAATATCCTCTATCTGATGAGAGGTCCGTTCTTTTCTTAAATAGTTTATGAGTAAACGTAACCCTGATACACTAGCAATATCGCGGGCAGTATCTAATTCCTTTTGTTTAAGTTCAGGGATCATTCTCCACAATTCCTGCTTCACCTTATTTATTCTGGTAAGAGCACGGCCGGGAGAGCGGCTAAGTCCATAAACCCATAAGTTGCGAATGCGCTGTTTTATCGAACTTTTATAGTAGTTATAGATTTCATAATCATCATCCAATAAACTTAATTCATAATCGCTGAGTGGCCCCCAAAAAGAAGAAACATACCGCTTTTCTGACTTTCTAAACCAAAGGGCGAATTCCTCGTCTAAGTCGGATTCTAAAGAAGTACACCTGATGACCAAACCGTCTTTGATAATAATCCTTACTCTCTCATTAGGATGCCTGCGAAATCTCGCCCATGACCTTATTCTTGCTCGCCTTAAGCCATTGACTAAAGGTCTGGCACCGCCCAAACGAAGACTTCCGTTGCTGTCTAAAAAACCGTAGGTAGTAACATCTTTAAGTTTAGCGAATTTCTCCGGCCTTATTCTCCCCCTATAAACATCGATAACCCTCCCTGTTTTATTATCTATAATAGGGAAAAATTCAAACATTGAACAATCATTCAAAAAGAATATTCTCATAGGCATCCCATTATAGATTTCCAGCTCATACTCTGTATTGCAATAGCCTTTAAATTGAAACGGGCCCATTTTCTTTCCCAAACTTACCCGCGCCCTGCTATTGGTTTTACCCCTTACTACTATATGCCCAAACTGCACTCTCTTTTTGTATCGAAGAGGGAGGTCTTCCTTATTTATATAAACCTGACCGGTCAATTTACCCTCAAAAGAATGAGCAAGAATCTGACGCCACATACCTTTTCTTATTTTTAGGTCCCTATCAGTCTCTGAGGCGATACCGCCTTTGCTTTCAGGCCTTAGTTGCTTCTGCATCGCAATTATTGTTTTATTCTCTGGGCCTCGAGCCTTAAAATCATCTACAGTGCAAATAGGACCGTTTCGTAACTCATTTACATCCACAGGCGAGCTGGAGGAAACTGTATATCTCAACAACGTATCATAGCTCTGCAGTAACGCTGTTTTTGCCTTTTTTTCTACGTCCCCATCCCATGCTCGGCAAGGCCTTAGGCTTTGGGCGATTTCATCGCAATAAAATGGCAATATATCTTGAGCGGATTTCAAGAATAACCCTCCAAAAGTAAATTGTCTGCCTGGGTCAAAATTCTTTATGCGCTGATTATCAATACCGTAATTGAACGCCTTTAATATATCGATGCTTATAAATCCTTGAGAAAGTATATCTCCGATAGCCCCAATGAATTTCATAGCCAGGGGCTTTCTCTCGGCTAAGGGATAAGAGGTTAATTCGCTCTCTAATTCTGCAACTTTCTGCTGAATCACTATATCAAAACCGGCTAAGCGTGTTAGTTGTGTATTTACCAAACGGTCTGCATACATACTCTGGGCATTGCGATAACTATTTCTTATTGGTCGGGCCCAATGCTTCTTTATCGGCTTCACAACGATTTTCTTACCTATATATACACGCGCTGTATGTTTAAACTTAGGATTATACAGGACACCGAATCCCAATTCTCTCATCCAGTCTGTAACATCTAAAATTGAAGCTTTCGTTGTATCTCTCTGAGTACTACATAGTTGTTTTATTAGTCTCATTTCTTCGCTGAGAAAACATTTTGCTACAGGCGAGGAGGAAGTTCTTTCCTCAACATCTTCTTTATTCTTATTGCTTTTATAGTCTTCTTTAATTAAATGGTCAAATAAAAGATTCAAGAAAGTCCATGCGCCCCAACCTAATACAATCTTTACTACGCCCCAATTGAAATTCATTACTATCTTTCCTGCGCCTACCATTAGAAAAGATGCTATTGCGGCAAAAACAGAAAAGAAACCATTAAATCCAAAAAAATCTTTAATAAAAATCTTTAATGGTACGCTAGCTTGAGTTTTTAACCTATTGCTTCTAGCAGTATCAGCAAGATATAAAGAAACGGCTATTGCGATGCAGCCTAATATTAAAGAATATCTCAGAATCTCGCCAGACAACACATTTCCCACAGGCGAGCTGGAGTGGACTCGATAAAAACTGTTTTTAGGAAACACATAGTTATACATTCCCTGAATTCCGCCACTTAAGCGCTCAGAATATGGGAAACAATTAGGAAAACATTCTGCCATTGTGTCAGCAGCGTGAGTTGTTTCATCAATTATAAGATAACCTAATGGTTTCAGTAGTTCTTTGGCTTTATCTAGCCATTCTTTCGGCCTGCCAAAAATCCTTCTTCCACCTACAAAATCAATGAATGTCACAAGGTCGAAACTGTGTGGTTTTAAACCATATTGCTTGATATCAAAAACGCCTATTTCGCTATGGACGAACCTAATCTTAAGGTCTAATATTAAGTCCTGTTTCTTTAAACTATTGGAAATAGCTATTGCGTACGCTTCAACGAGCTGAGTTTTGCCCTCATCTACATCTACGAAAGTAATATCCTTACCCACTAATGTCAGCAAATGGGGAAAGATCAATAATCCATCTCCGACTACCATAATCTTCTCGATACGAGGCTCCAAGGATGGATCTAAGATAAGAGAAACTAATTTTTTCGAATAGTATAAATCTTTTTCAAAACCTTCTTGATATTTTTTCATAAAGAATGTATATGCTTCTCCCAGAGTCATATTCCGTTGCATCGGAGAACTGGAAGAAATAATTCCATTAAGGACTTTGAGCGAGGAATTACTTTGAGCAAACCCGGCATAAGCAGAAAGGCCCCAGTGCCTGAACAACTCTTTTCGTCCCGGGCATTTATTCTTCACGCCCGCGCAGTCAAGGTCACAATTGAAACATTCAATAGGCTCCTTTGCTATCGGGCCCAACCCCTCAACAGTCTCATACCTGCGAAGCATAATTCCTTCTTTGGGTTTTATGCCGCGAATAGCTTGACCGTCAGGAAGGATAGAGTACTTAACGAACTTATCGATATCTTCATTCGAAAGTTTGTCACCAGCCTCTATACGGCCTGAAGGGTAAAATAGACCCTTTTCTCCCAACTGCCAAAATCTTCCGCAGTTCTTTATGGATTTTTTCTCAAACTCTATTAAATAAAGCATCTTCTTTGACTCAAGGACTTCCAGTATATCCTGGCACAAATTGGTAGGATCACTAATGCGTCTAAATAAAAATACTTTATATTTACTGGGAAGTAAATTCTCTTGTGCCAATTTAATAATATGCGCTATATGCTCAGCATATTTCTTAATCCCCAATCTGCGCATCCAGGCATTCGGAGCAATGCTCAAAGTCAAGCTTACGACTACACCTCCTCTTTTTAGTGCTTTTATAAAGGCGCGCTCAGCCACAGAGCCGCGCTCAAATCCAGAGGTATGAACCTCGCCTACAGGAGACAGCTTCAAGATATTACTACTGTCTTTATCATAAACAAAGTCATAGTAGTCTCTGAAATAATCTCCCCTGAAAAGCTGAACAAAGTTAAAGCGGACACTGCTTTTCCTAAGAATAAACTCTAACTGCTCAAGCCATATCCAGGGAAAAGGGCTTACCCGAATAGTGGTTGCGCCGTCACAATGGTCGCACTGGGTAGAACATCCCCAGGTAGCTATGGCAGGGGCTCCTTGGTTTCTGAATGAGAGTTTGTAGTCCTCTTTTCTTCTTCCCTCAAATAAAGGAATAAACCAATCAGAGGCAGGCTCTATAAGTGCGTTAAGATTTGCGATTTGGGTTTCGATATCGGCTTTATTATGTTGCTTTTTTATTGATTTTATGCGTCCTCTCCCTATTTTTGATAGTGGCACTTGATAATGCTCAATCATCTCTATCCTTGCCTTAATCGCCGCTTTAATAAAAGATAAATAATCAACAAATTCCTGGGGATTCTCCTCCCTACGCAGGCCTCTTTGGATAGCAGCATTTGTGGCAGCGGCTTCCTTTATAAACTCCTGATATTCGAATATCTGTTTCTCCCAATCCAAATATAAATAAGAATAATTACCTCTCTGGCATTGTTTTAGTCTCCATCTTGCCATCTCTTCCAATGGCAAAGATTGTCGTACGGAACGTTTCCCGCCGTCTTGATCAACTACGCTTGATGAGGATGAAGAATCCTTATTTTTTTTGCGAGCGGGCCTATACCTAAAGGCCATGGATTCGTAAGTCGTATGCGGCTCTTGCTTCAAGGGCACAGAATCAACATCACTGAGACCAGATAACAAACTCTTGCTTTTGCCTGCTGGTTCTGTCTCTCGGGCAGGAAAATCCCTGTACCCAAGTAATGCTAATATCTCACTCATATCATCGGGATGCAGATTCATCGTGCCGTTTGGAATATGCTCAGGAAAACTTACCTCTATCTTGCTGCCGTTCCTTCTTCTGATATCATCGGCAAAGAAATCAGCCAACAGATTAATAAGCTGCTGACGCGGAGCCTTCAAGTTTCCGTTAAGAGACATAAAATCAAGTTGAAAACAATGGGAATGTTTTATGCGTATCCCGCCGCCGGGGATTTCTTCCAATAAAGGGTACATCGCGCGATAGACAACTTCCGTATAGAATTGCGAGATGTTTTCAATTTCGTCTAAAACGCCGAAAGCGCTTAACTCTTCTCTCTCTCCATCAAGAAGTTTCAGATAGATTTTTGTGCCCTCATTTTCCTTTATCTCTTTGGCAATATCACAAAGAAGTTCAAAGGGCCTTGTATGAAGGCGCCACTTAGCCTGAAAAATAATGGAGCTATAAACCGGACTGCTGCTTGTCTCTGAAGCAGCATGTCCTGAAACAAAGCTATCGTCTAAAGAATATAATAATCCTGCTCCTGACTGCCAAAATGCGTCAAAACCATCAAGGCGCAAATCACAAAAAATGCCGCGCTTTCTTAGTTGACATAGCAACTCATGCGTTAAATAACCCCGGACAGTCAAAAGAGTACCGGCAGGGCTAATACAATCTGTGATGCGGCCGATAACCTCCGGTATATCTATCCTATTACTATTGATAATTGATGAATAATTAGTTAATACAAGGTGATTAAATTGTTTATTTTGCGGGAATGATATCTTATCAACAGATGCCTGTCTAAAAGTTACCTTACCTCCTGACTCTCTAATCTCTTTTTGGAATATACAGCCAAGCATCATAAGCTCCTGCGATAGCCGTCCATCCTTATCGCTATCTACCACCGTAACCTGCATACCCATGAGAGCATCAGCCAAAAACAACATATTTCTTCTGTTAGCAAGATGCAGTGAATGATGATTGCATAGATTGTCTTCCTCTTTTTGAGCCATTATTTCAAAGAGTAATGCTGTTCGTTTGCGGATTATTGCGCGGTATCTACCCTCAATATAAACCGGCTGATCGGCGAGAATAACATCTAATATGCTGTCGGCGTAATCATAAGGCTTATAAGAAATAATCGAACTTGATGATAAAACCGGACCTGAAGGCCTGAAGAAATGCCCTGATGTTCCGTCTGGCTCAAAGCCTAGCTGCCGGCCATACTCTATCCAGGCATCAAAAGCTCCCCTGGTCTTTCCGCGGTATTGGGGAATTATTAAGATATCATTATTTTCACCGAAATTAGCAACAAATTCTGAGAATAAGATCCTACCTAACCGTTTATCACATAATTTCTTATCCCGCTCGATTGTATGAATAAATAGGTATTTTAAACCGAGCTCTTGTTCTTCATAAGCCAATAATATCGCCAGAGGCTCATAGGGGCTGCCGATATAATAAAGAATAACCGGTTTTCGTAGTAGAAACTTCCACCTGATGTGCTTCCGGTCATCATCTGTCATGACGAACTTTCTATCTCCGGTTTCTTCCCAGGCCCGCAATACAGCTATAACCTGATTCTTCTTTGTTACGGTAACTATCGGTAAATGAGCACCGCTCTCATACAACTTTATCCCTGAAGAAGCGGTGTCTATACCAATCAGCTTTTTAATAAATTCATCAATAAATTCTTCATATTTTTCTTCGCCCAAATCATATTTTTCTAAAATCTCATGCATTCTTTCTTTCAATGATTCAATACGCCTAAAGTCTTCTGTGGAACCAGATAAGTCCAAGAATAAATCCCGATATTCTCTCTTTTCCCGATCAGCCAATTGCTCCCAGAGCTCATCAAGTATGGATAATACCTTATTCTTCTTGCCGTCTACGGAAGGAATATTATTGAATACGTTGATATAGCCTAAAGCGCGCCGCACAATATCATCCATGCCAGCATCTTTGCCTAAGCTATTTTTCGCTGCCTCAAACATAATCCCGGCATAAAAATCTCCCTTAAGATGAAGCTTTCCGATAGGCTCAAATTTAAAACCGTACTGCACTTCTATCTCTAACAGAGCCTGTTCGAATATACCATTATCTTGTTCAACTGTTATATATTCAGCGGCGGAAGATTTAGCGCTCCTGACCTGCTCTTTACCCAGATTAAACATTTCATACTTGAAGTTAGCTGCAGTCTCTCCCCAGACGGCTGATAAATCGCTGTTGCGAAATGCATCAAGACCCCAGCGCTTAGTTAACATCAGGGTAAATACGGCTTCGGAGATATATACAAAGGCGTCGTCCGCTATCGTTACAATTTTATGTTGTGGTAATATATTGAAAATATATTGCGAAACCAAAGCGGATATTATAGCCGGGTTAAGCCGGCGGCTGAGGAATAAAACAACCAAGCCCCCTCGGTCACTTAAAACGCCTAATAGTTCTCCGGCTAAAGAAGACAAAACCAGGTCTCTTCTGTCAAAATCATCTAAAACGCTGCCTAAGGTATAAGGTTTAACTATAATTTGACTTGCCAGTAGTTCTCTTTCGTTTACTGATAGGTTTTTTCCAAAAACGTCAAGTACAAACACAGAATCTTCTAAAATATACGTTTTCTGCTGAGAGCTGAATTCCTTATCTACAGCAAAATAGATACAGTTTAATGTGTAAGAATCAATCTTTTGTTTTCCAGCAATTTCAGGAAATCTTTCCAGGTCATAAATAATTGCTTCCGCTATCTGCCCGCTATGTAGATATAGTGTATGAAACTCATCCGGTTCAAGATCGCCAGCGCCAAACAACAATTTACCGAATGAATCAATGAATTCTTCGAGGTTAAAAGATACACGCTTAGTTGCTGTCTCAATATCGATATTTCCGTTAATAATTAAGCCTTTGCTGTTTCGGTAGTCATTACCACCTTTGATGGACGACGAAGATTGGCAATGGTTTTCGTCTTTCTTCTTGAAAGTGATATTTCGTGACCTGGTCTCTCCGGCTATATTCTTATAAATAACTCTGAAAATCTGCTTGGGGAGATTCATAATCTCTTCATGAAGAATACGATAACGCTCGGTATTTTCATAAATCATTATATGTCTCTTAAATTCATCATTATCCTTAAACAATTCAAGATAATGTTTTTGAGTCTCACCGTAGCGCTTCTTAAACCAGTTCGCCAGATGCCTTTTGCCGCCTTTTCCGTCCGGCATCCAGTGTTTTGGCCTGCCTAAATCATCAGTAGTCAATACGTGGAGCTCATTTTTACTCCTGGCGCATTTCATTAAGTATTTACCTTCCCGGGTATTATCACCGGCATATTCGATTTCGATTCTATTTTTTGTTATAAAAAGCATAATTCCAAAGATATCCTGGATGAATTGGGCAATATCTTCTCTTAACTTATGAGGGACACATTGCCTAAAATAATACTGTTTAGGGGTAAAAGTTATAAGGTGAAGTAAGTATCGCTTTGCGCCGCGAATATCATTGTCGCTAATGAATTGATTGACTGTCAGGGATCTTTGGAGGGCTCCTAAGCTGTCATAATCAGGCCTAAACTCAAGGAGGGCTTCCACAAATTCAATCACTTGGGGATAAGGAAGCTGAAGTTTAATCTTCACCAGTAGCGGAGGCACTCTCACTCTACGGATATAGTAAATATCATGGTATTTAATGATTTTCTCGGTCAATTTTAATTTCTTATTCTTAAGCAACCATTCTCCAAACCCACTATCAGCATCAAGCATAGCATAATCTCTGCTGCTAAGAGTAACTCTTGGTTTCTTGGGTGAAATCTTCCTTCTGTGATCATCTAACTTTTTAGCGGCAATACGCTCAATGCTGCCCCGTTGACCCTTTAGGGTATTGAGCCTCTCACCCAAGGCTTTTCTAACTGACTGCGATCTTTTAACAACATTTAAATTCCCCTGTTTGAGAAGTTCTTTAATCTCTTTTAATCCGGGAATTACCCTCTTTACCTTTGTGTCATCAGTTTGCCTGCCTTGCGCTGTGGTGATAATTATTGACTTGCCAATCTTAGGCCTGGCAATTATACTGTCTATAAGATCTATAACAGCTGATATTTCTTTATCAACCTCGCCAAAGAACAATTGTATCTGCTGGCGGGGACGAGACTTTTTTAACTGGCGTATTCTTTCAATGATATCGTCCATGTCCTTTATACATTCAATAATTATACCTATCTCCTCATTTATATCTTCCACTTTATGAAATTCCTGCCTCAACTCATCAGGCAGCAACGCGATATCTTTTTCTTTCAAATCCAATAAGGCAATAAAGTCTTTATACCTGCTTAGAGAACCGCCTTGATTACTTACCGAAGAAGAAATGGAAGAACTGCTTTCATTATTCTCATTCAATCGCCGTGCATTTCCTTTAAGCCTATCAAGATGGTCTTTTGCACCGCCAAGCTCAAGGCCGTAATATTTCCTTAATACTTCCAGCGTTTGCCCCGCATCACGAATAACCCTTGCCCTATCATCACACTTGTTTAAGGTCATTTCTATGTATGACATGAAATCTCTCTCTATCCTATCTTCCAGCCATGTTTTAAACCTCTGCAATGCCCCCCGCTGGTATGACCTCTGATCCTTTCTTCCTTCAAAAAACCGGTTGATAGTCACTTCGCTAAAACCAAAAATGGAAGCAAGGACTAAATAACTCACCTCATCAAACAATCTCATCTTTACGAACTCAACCATATCACTCTCGGTTAAATTATCGAAGCGAAGCGAGCTGGCGCGCCGCAGAATTACTTCCATTACTTCATTTTTTGTGTCTTCTAACTCTCCGCATAAATATCTAAACCCTGAAGTTAAGTAAAACTGAACAACTAAGCTTATCAGCTTATCGTATACCCCGGACTCCTTAGCGTTACCGGCAAACTCAAGTGCAGCCACGCGCAGCTGCTTGGTAAGATTACTGCGCGACATCCCCAACATATTGGCTATTTCTTGACGGGTATGGTCAGGATACTTATGTATTGCCTCAATAATTCTCTTTCTTTTCCAGGCATGCTTTGATGTCATATCCCAATTTTTAAGCACTGTTTTTACTAACCTGCGGACAGGCTGATGATTTGAATCCAGAGCGAATCTCATCATATCTTCAGAGATTTTCCGAGTAAGTTTTGCCCGCAAAGCCTGCTTAAGCGTATCGGGTGCAGCCCTATAAAGCCGCCTATAGGCCCCTCTGGTTATCTTTGGTTGAGTCCATCTTCCTAAAAGAACCCTTGTTATATAAGAAGGATGGACTTGATGCTGTTTTGCCAGAACCTCATCAAGCGCTTGCACTGAGATTGCTTTGTTGCGTTGCGCATAGAGAAGAACTTCTGTCTCCCGGTCGTCCAAAACCATATCACGGCGCGCCTGGCGTATTAAGGCGTCAAGTTCTCGCTCAAGCGCGTTCATTAAGTGCAGGAACCATTTTCTTTGAGGAGACAACCGTGGTGTGTAAGTATTCTTTTCTATCGGGGATGAAGCTCCTACAACAGGAAACCCCGCCTGAATAGCAAGAGCTATGTTATTGCTACGGCTTTTCGCTTTAACTGAGTTAATCGAAGAACTGGAATGCCTGTCTAAATCTTCTTCTCTCATGCCCATAAGCTGGCAAGCTAGACATATCTGGGCTGATTTTTTTATGTGCTCTCTGGCCTTTGTAAATGCATCTCCTGCGGCAACAAAGCTTAATCGCTTAACAACAAGCTCAAATGGATAATCATATTCCCACATTGAATAAAACCGTATCATATCTTTTAACGAGGGGAAATAATTCCTTTCTTCTAAATCCAGAAATTTAGCTACCAAATTGTCCTCTATCATTACAAACCGTATATCCGAAAGCATAATATCACTCACCACTAGACCTTTATATTTACCCAGACTGAAACTCTCCAGCCAAGCCCTGATTAAACTCGTGGCTTCCAAAGACTGTAATCTTATTTCAATATCGGCCTCTTTGACTCCTCTATCCCTCAAAATACTCTCCATATCTTCCCTGGTAAATTCCTCGATAACTTCCTCTATATAAACCGCTTTTGCCCTTTCAAAAGAAATATATTCAAAAGGCTGGGGAACAGGCGAGTACTCCTGAAACCTGTCATAAAAGTGGCTGGCAATCTCAAACCTTTCTTCTACGCCATAACGAATGCCTGTTTCACCGGAAAGTATCTTCACAATTACCTCGCCATACTCAGGGTGCCGGGCAAGATATACAGAGGCGTTCTTACCCTGATGACCCGTCATGTGGGATATATCGATACCTTTTTCTTCTTTCAATTTACCCAATATAATCTTCTCTATTTCCGAAACGTAACCAATGCTGCTGCTTGAGCTGAGACCATGCGAGAAAGTAGCGGTTACCGGCGAAAGCGCTTTCAGATTAGTCAAAAAATAATAAAGTTTTGGTTCTCCTGCTGAATTAATAACTGAGCTATTTAGCTGCCGTGCTTGAGCCCTATGATGCGTACCGGTCGCAATTGGGCTGCTGGAGTCAACATTTTTCTTTGCAGCAGCACGCTCTAAAATAATTCTTTTCGCCTCTTCAATAGAATCAGTTACCTGATAAAGCGATACATCATCAGCATTAACCGCTTTTAAAGGAATCATTACCGCGCGAATCCAATCATCCAACTCACCCCAGAACTCACGCCCTATAAGAATAATTGGCACTGGCTTAATCTTGCCAGTTTGGATAAGACAGAGCGTCTCAAAAAGCATATCAAGGGTATCAATACCTCCGGGAAAGAATATTAAACCTAAACTGCTGTGTCGTTGCATAGCAGTTTTTAACGCAATATGACTCTGAAAACAAAAGCCTCTATCGCCGGGTAGCTGTCTCCTGATATGTTTTCCTTCATACATCGTAATAAACCACCCCATTTCTAAATTAGCTTTTTGCTCCAAATGCTGATATGCCTTGCCTATTGCTTTCGCTATACTTTCTTCACCGCGACGCATGATTAAAATACGTTCATTATTAAGCGAAATAGATAGCTCATGCGCCATCAGCGAGAATTTACTGGTAGTATCAACCAATCTGCCACCAAGAATAGAAACAGCAGGACCTAAGCGGCTCAATATGCGCGTGGCTCTGAACAACTCGCTGATAAAAACTCTGATATCAATGCCTCGCGGCTCAATCTGTCTGACTCTCAAATATGCGTCAAGATGTTGATAAGCTTCCTTCTCTGTATGTTTAAGATGAACCAGTAATGCTTTTGGCGAAGGCATTAATCCTAACGCATGTGCTCTGTAGAGAAATTGCATAAATCGATCATAGAAATCTTCATTAATTAAAACCAGTGGCTTTTGATTTCCAGAATTTCTTAGATTAAACGAAAGAAGCTCACCAATCTCATCCAGGGTACCAAACCCACCAGGAAAGGCTGACCCACCCAGACTCTTAAAAATAAACATTGCTTTACGTGTGAAAAAATAGTTAAAAATATTCGTTATGTCTTGATATTTATTCGATAGTTGTTCATGAGGAAGATTGATACATAAACCAACTGAATTAATAAACTCACGCAAATTCTTATCAACGCTAAGCGCACCTTCGTTTGCTGCGCGCATAATCCCCGGACCGCCACCAGTAACTACCGAATATCCACCCCGCACTGCTCTCTTACCAAAACGAACAGCTTCTTTATAAAAATGATGGTGGGACTTGAATCGTGCCGAGCCAAAAGCAAAGAGAGCTGGCCCTAATTCTATGAGCGCACTCTTAGACGCTAGCCATTCATTGATAGTTTGTTCAAAGAATCTCTCTGAAAGTATGTTGTCGCCTCTTTTATTCCTACTGGATACCGGGCTGCTGGCCTTGTTCTGATTCAACAAGAACATTGAACTGGAAGATTTCTTTTTCCTTCTTGAACTCTTTTTCTTCTTTTGTGATTTCGCGGAAACAAGATCATGCGTTAATACACGGGAAATATCAATTTCGTTTTTATCGACTCCTTTGGCTTTAACTGACCCGCGTATGACACCGTAATGAATAATCTTAATCACTTTTGCGAATGCTCTCTCAAAAGAATAAGAAAAATCCTCTGGCTCTACGGTAAACGCCGCTGCCAGCATCTTTGCCAGGAACAAGTTACTGTCTTTTATCTCGACAGTAGTCATTACCCTTAATATCTGCTTTAATCTCATTAAAGCAAATTCATTAGTAGAAAATACTCTTACAACTTCATCTTTTATCCTATCAACATACAATCTTCCTATTTGGCTATCATCTAAACTATCAAGATATTCGTCAAAACCAAGAAGGTAATGCCCTAAATGATAAGGAGGTTGATCAGGATACCTTTTACGTACATCTTCCTTTAGAAATTTAATTATTTCTTCTCGTGGTAAGCCTTGAGCTAGCAATTCAATAAGCTGGTTAAACGAAGACAAGAAAGCTCCACCGTCGTTTTCATCTTGTAACTTGCCCGCAAACGGGCTGCTGGAATGGTTAAAATAATTATTGCAACACCTGAGAGCATCATTAAAAATTTCCGCGATGATGTGGTGGGAAAAGTGTTCTCTGCCTATTCTTATATTATGCTCTATTATTCTCTTTCTAAAATCGGCATCATCAATTATCCTCACCATAAGCATGATAGCTTTCTTTGAAACTGTATCAGTATGAGAGAAAAATGATTTTCTATCAATCAGCGGCAGTTTAATTACCTCATCTTCATCAATTTCCATGGTTTCTATAGCCCATAACCCTTTCGCACGTATATCAATTACCCACACCGGGTGAGGATAAACAACAAATGGCCTCTGATAATAAGCAGCCTCTATCTTAGCATTGCAAAAACCCTCTTGATACGATGGTATTATTATAAGGTCAGCTGCTTCATGTACCTCCCGCAGGCTAAAAGGTCCAAAGGTTCCCTCAACAGACATTACAAGATTGACCCTCTTCTCTTTGGCAAAACGCTCTAACAGTAACATATAACCTATACCTTCGTCTGTCGCCGGATGGGTAATAATGAGGTGCATTCGCCGGTGCGGATATTGCTGCTGCAATTGAGCGGCAATCTCAATGGCCAGTTCTAAATTCTTGCGCCTAATAATTCTAAGCGGCGCGATCAACAATATGTCATCGGGATGAATATTATGAAATGCCCTGAATGCCTCTCCTGACCTTCTGTTCATGTGCGGTAAATTCTCGAAATCCCTTGCGTTAGGAGCTATGGCTACCCGCGTATCATATTTATTAAACATCGTTAACTCCTGATACGAATTAATAACTACCGTATAGAGGTCTTCGATCCCGCCATAACTTCTACCACCCGCGATCTTATTCAGCCGCCCTGTGACCTTCTCGTTATCGGTCTCGTATTGCTCACGTTCCCACCAGTAATCATGATTGTGGGTAATGGTAAAAATAGTCTTATCTTTCATTTCATGTTTTAATTCATTCATAATCTCAACCACCGCGAGCGACAATGCAATATTTACCGGAAGCGACAACACATTCTCCGGAATGACAAAATCTATGTCATTAGATATAATGAATTTCTTCAATCTTGACTTTATACAATCTTTTAAAAGATGGAATTTATCGATTACCTCATCAAGTTCCTGATTGAGCTTTCTCTGTTCAGTTTCTTCCTCAATGCTAAGGCCTTCTCTTTTCTGTTTCTCCTCAAGCTTATCTAACTGCTTAGCCAGACTGAACAATTGTCCTGTTAATTCTTCAATCTCTTTATTCTTAAAATGGCAGAGAGAATCAACACTCATCCCATCAGCAATATCACTAACGCCGTCAACCTCACCGGCATAGAAATATACCTCTGCCCCACCCTTCTTGCACACCTTTGCCCACTCTATTAATTCATAGGTAACGCCGTCGCGCGCTTTCTTGCTTATGCGAAACGATAAAAACAAAAATCTTTTACCGGCAGCCAGGCTCCTAAGTTGTTTAAATATTTCGCCTTTTTTACCTAATAACTCAAGAGTTGAAATAGCCTTATCAGCGTTAGTTTGCGGCTCTTCTATAGCCGAACTGCTGGATTCTTCACCATTGTGCTCTCTTATTAATGTTGTTGCAATCGGGCTGCTGGAATCTTTGTCCGGGCTAGGTAATGTCTTTAATCTCTGCTCTATATCCTCTAATTGTTCATCTAGCCAAAGATGAAAATTATACGAATTAGTGAATTCATCAATAAAATCAAATGCCTTGATAATCAACTCTTTTATTAACTCCAATCTATTCTCATCGGCATCGTTTAAAGTAATATTAAAGAAAGGCTTACTTATGGGCATTTTTGTTTCTTTTGCTATTAATGCTGAATGCAAATCTTGTAACTTCTTGCCGTCTTCCAAGATCTTATGTTTCTCGCCCGTTAATCTAAATCTACCTTTTGGAAAATCCCGGAAGGCAAGGATGATCGGCCAAGTTTTTAAGTCTAATTTAAATAAGTCTTTTAACCAAACAACAAGATCAACAATACAAGCAGTTGACCTAATATGGATTCCCCGATGATCCTGTAGTTGGACTACAAAAGTGATGGAAGTCTTCTTAATTGACGAGCTACAGAGAGTAAAAAGGGACCTGGCCCCTTTTATGTTATTTCTTAATGACTCTTTAAATAATCCTCTAGTCCACTGTAAGGTATCTTGATCGTTAATTTGTACTGGACTTGCGCAATGTTTCTCATCAATAGTAGTTATATCCACAGGCAAGCTGACGCGAAGGGATGCTGGATCTATGCGTATGCCTCTGGGCCCTTTTCCTTTATGGACCGCGGCTGCAAAGTATGCGCCTCGGACCTTAATCAAATACACAGTGCCAGAGTCACCGCCGACAGGTTTGGCCCCTAACGCCACTATTATATCTTTTTTTATAAAAACCGTATATCCGCTAGATACCGTATCGTTATAGCCGCTCACCAGAGTAATAAACAGTCCTTCGTCTAACTCGGATGCTATGGGAACCGGCAGAAGAGCTCCTCCGCGTACTGCTTTTTTCTCAATTACAAGCATGGCCAGGTCAACATTTGGATCTCGCCAGATTACCCCTGCCTTACCTATCAATTCATCAGTGTTAGTTCTAAGTATAACCTTATCTCTTTCTTTAACCACATGGGCACAAGTTAAAAGGATGTAGGCATCTTTTGTCTGTTTCCATACAAAGGCGCTCCCTAAACGGGCAATCTTAACAATCCTTCGAGAAAATGCTCCTTTTTCTCTATCCTGGGCAACCTTTTTTTCTAGATTTTGCCTTGCTAATTCTGTCTCAGGAGCTGCTAAAGCTAAAGCTATTTCTTTCACATCGTCTCGGGGGGTGATTGTTCTTAAGATAAAGTCGATATAATACCTTTTTTCTCTTCTTTGTTCAACGGTTGCCGTAAGGGATTTCAGAGCTAAAGCTATTTCTTTCACATCATCGCGGGGGGCAATTGTTCTTAAGATAAAGTGCATAGAATAACCTTTGATTGCCCGGATAAGTAAGTCCAATTCCTCAGCTGCATCAGCTATTCTTTCAGCTGTTGCTTTGAGATCAAGGTTATCTTCAGCAACAATTGCTTTAAGCATAAAACCGACGCAGTAAGCTGGTATTCCTCTTTGGGCCAAGGTGTTAGTGCAAAAGTTAAGAGCTAAAGCTACTTCTTGAGTGTCATTTCGAGCAGCGATTGCCTTCTGAATAAAGTTAATAGTATGCTTGTCTATTCCTGTTTGCCATAAGGTAAGTTCAAATTGTCTATTCTCTGCTAAAACAGGTGAAGAGGCAAGCCATCCATTTTGAATATTTTTGTGCAAACTTATCTCTTTGAACCTCTGGCCTAACTCAGGCAGGGTGATATCCAGCTCGCCCCGGATAAGTTTGAATGCCTGTTCATATTGTCTGGCGACTCGAATAATACTTATTTTGTCATGGCTTATTTCATAGGCAGCCTGCATCATTTCCAGCCACTTAGTGTTATTGTTTTCTTTATGGGCATAATACAGCTTAGCTGCTTCTTGCAGATACTTTCCGAGAAGTTCCTGGGATTTGCTGAAATAAAAATCGACAATCTTCCTTTTTTCTTCGTATTCGTCTCCTAATTCAAAATGGTGCACGATTTGTTCAAAAGTATAATCTGTACCGGCAAAAACATCCATCAACCAGCCATTCACCCCATGTTCAATGTATTCAGCCGCACAGCCAGTTTTTGTGGCGATATTTAAGTGGCCATTAACGGCTGCTCTTCCATCAGACGTTCCGCCAGCCTCACGGGTTGAGCGCGGCATGCTATTCCATACATCGCAGGCCTGGGTAGCGACTTTCATAATCTCAGTTCCCGAACCATCGACAAAGATAAATTTGCCTTTCATATCCTCTCTATCAGCCATTATCTTAAACCAGTCTACCCAATCCTTGCCGGCTGCATCGCGACCCACTCCGCCCATGAAGAAATTCCCCGCCAGGCCATAAGAATCACCCCATGGAGTCGGATACAATTTATCTCTCTCGCCTACAACCCAGGGAAGAAGGTCAAACAATATGCGCTGCTCTTTATACTCAACAAACCTGCGCACCAGACCAAACAAAGGCCTATCTTGATATTCGAATCCATAACCCTTTGTTGCCTCTATGGTCTTGTTAAGCTGCGTTTTCATAGAACAACCTATCTCGTAAAGCACCTTCCCTGTAATTTGCTCTCCAGCTAACTCAAGTTCAAGAAGCTTTTGGCCCTTCCACTGCTCCGGACAAGAGCCGTTGGTGATCGCTATAACCTTATCAGTATTATCAGGCACAATGATCAGCTTGGTAGTCTCAGCATGCTCTTGTGATACAGCATTGATAACTTTGACTCTTGAGTTTTCTGCCAGCCGCCTGGTCAAATTCACTCTACCGTCTCTTACTATATCTTCCGGAACCAAGTCAGGGCCGATATTTTCTCTCAACCACCAGGCATCAGAATAAATCCCTAGCGCGGCAGTTTCCGGAGTATGAGTTGTGAAAAGGACTTGCGTATTCGCAAAGATGCTTTGCTCGCCCTTTTCTCTAAACTGGTCATTATCGAAATATCTAATATCATTCATCATTGCCTGAAGCAGAAAGAAAGTCTGAGCTTCGTTGCAACGTAAGATGTCCGGAGCAATCCCAATTTGCTTAAAAAACTCAACATACGCCCGTCCTAAGAAAGCCATTTGTCGCACCTTTCCCGGCTCTCTAGGATAAAGCCCATAGAAGATTTCCGGCTGGCGCACCTGTAACACCGGAATATTTTGCACTAATGCTATATACATCCGGGCATTGTAATCAAAACCCCTAAAATTAACATTAAATCGGAACGCCTCTTTCCCTGTTTCCTTAGAACCTAACGGCCTTAGGCCTTCAATATTATTCCAATCAATCCCTATATAGCGCTTGCCATCATCATGCTTATCCACATAGTGCTCATACAACGGCATAAACCCGACAGCTCGCAGGCCAATAAGGCCAAATCCTATAAAGGTTTCACCTGAGAGAAAACCCAAGCCACCAGAAGCCTGCGCCTGTTGGGCAGTTTGGTCTTTGACCACATCTAAAAATGCCTCCATCGTCGCATCAAGGACAAACGGCCCCTGCCTTAAATATTGCTTCAAGCCTTCAATATCAGTTATCGGGCTGCTGGATTGCTTACCCAAAATATGCTGATCATTTTCCCAATCTTTAAGTATTCCCTTTAATGGTTGTGGATAATGTGTACAATCTATATCAAGCCCGAGCATCTGGCCATAGATAAGGGTAAATTTAAAGGCCGCGGTACGCACATCGACAACTGGCAGCATGCGGGTAGCATTATACATAATATCCAGCACTCCCTCGGGACATTGCTGCATATATTTCATAACCAGCTCAGCCCAGGGCCTGTTAGGAAACCTATCATGGTCTTCTAAGTCTTTTGTAGTCACGCTCTTATCCAAATGATAGTGGTAGGCATAAATACGTGCCGAGGCATCTTCAAGACATGCCTGAAGATATCTGGGCGAAAAAGACTCAAATAGATAGCCATTTCCTGTCAGAGGGTCGTAAAACTTTTTCCCGGTTTTCTCCTCCCATACCGGTATCCATACGTTTAGAATCTGCTGAGGGGGAGCGCCGGTATAGCTGGAAACAAGAATTGCCGCGGTTATCATAAATTTTTTATCGGCCATACCTGCGGCTTCGCGCGGCGGTATAGACCATTGGGCTGCTACGCTGGTTGCGCGAATAGCCGGAATCGAAACAGGAACATTCCAGGGGCCAAATAAGAATTTCCCTTTAAGTTTTCGCGAGTATGCTGTCATCTGATAACTCCATGTCAGACCTAACGTATCATCCTGGTGGGCCTTGCCCGCCATATATACGTTAAATCCAAGACCACCACCAAAGCTACTTTCGCTCTTCTGAGGATTTTCGCAAACATAGTCTAATCCACTTAAGGTGGTATGTTTGAAACTCCTGCCGGGCATCAGGGTAATAAATTTAATCCACTTATAATCACAGATGCGCCGGGCCTGAATAAGTAAAGGCCTGATTTTCTCAAAAACAACGCCCCACCAGTCTTTAAGCAGTCTGATAAAGCGCTCGGCCGCCCTTTGTTTCGCCTCCCATAATTCATATTTGTCTAGTCTCTTCTGTCCCATAGACTCTAATTGTTCGGGAAGCATCCAGAAAAACGGCCAAATAGAGTCTTCGATATAGAAATACTTTTCTTTAAATCGGCCGAAACGTACCTCGTCAGCCGCCATCACCTCTTCGTGTTCAACCCCCACTGTGCCAATACATCGTGCTTGCTCACTTATGAAGTACCAGGGATCATATCTTCCGCTCTGCTGGGTTATTTCCCCGAGTATCTGCCCATCCCACCCCGTTGTATTCATTACCATAGCCGTATCACTAAATACCGGAAAGGCGGCAAGTTGCACTGTATGACAAAACGCCATAATACTTTCTTTTGTCCTCTGCAGAACACTGATATCTTTAAACTCATGATGATAGAAGATGTCAGGAACACCGGTTGCGGCAAAGGCCTCGTGCACCTGTAAAATATCAAGCTCAATTCCTAGCGCCTCAAAGGTCTTGAATGTTGCTCGGCTATAATAAATTGCCTGGGCCAACCGGGATTCGCTGTCAGGATATTGCGGATACAATTCTCCAGCAACGTCATCAGTTAGATGAATCAAGAGTACAACCGCATCGCCGGGTGAGCCTTTCACCTTTAAGCGCCATGCCTCAACTTTGGTTTTTATCCTTTTGTTGTATAGAGGAAATTCTACTTCTATTGCCTGATCAAGGCTATAGCTCTCGATATCATCAGAATGAAGCAGGTCATCCCAATCTAAAACAACATTGTTAAGCTCAGGGGTCTTAACTGGATTTGTCCACGAAATGACCTCTTTCATGCCGCCTAGATCACCTTTATCGCAAGAACGATTAATAACTTCGGCCAAAACCGCAAAATCTTCTTGGTTATCCCCTGTTTCTTCTTCAACGATAAGCACCTTTCGCCCCGATTCAAGCGGAAGCAGGGACTGCATATCCCCGCTATTCAAAATAACCACCTGGGTTACGTAATTAAGGGCCTGGGAAATATCGTCATCAGGATGTAAGCCTTCGGAAATTACCAGTTTCTTTCCTGACATTGAATCAGGAACTAAATAGCCGTCAATCAATCCTCGAATATTATGCGCCAATTCATCAGAGCTAATATGCTCTTCAACTTCATAAAGACGAAATACCGCATGCTTCATTGACTGCTGTACGCCTCGGAGGTATTTAGGTACAGAAAAGAAGTATGTCCCTCCGTTGGCAGGTAATCCCCGCATAAATCCTCCGTTTAAAATACCTAAACCTCCGCCCATTGCCCCTTCAAGGCCATACTGAGACATAGTTGCCTCTGCGCACATCACCCCAATCTTTTTATTTTGTAATTCCTGGGCAACAGGATAAACAAAAGGCTGGTCAGAGATATTCCGCGGTTTAATCTTTTTCTTCACTTTATATATTCTTCTCTGAAGCGTCAGCTGTTTATCTCCCTTTCTGATTATTAGTTCAACCTCTATATTCTCCCGGCCAAAACGCGGGTCCAAATGATAAGAATAAATACGCATATTAGCATCTCTTACCTCCACTTCTGCTCTATCATTTAAGTCTACCTCAAAGCTTAATTGGCCATCAGTCTTAAACTGCAAGTAAAAATTCAGTCCTTCTCTAGCTTTTATCGTTCTGTGCTTTACCTGTATGGTAAATGGATCATGGTGGGTGCAGATATTTTTTCCCTCATCGCGTATCTTAAACTCCTGATTCATCAATGCCCAGAGAAGTCCCTCACCCTGGCGCACGTGATTCAGCGGGGTAAGGTCTATATTTAGACTATCATTGATTTTCACCCGTATCCTATCGGCAAATTGAGGGCTTTTTTGCGCTAAATCAAGCCAAATCTCAAGCTGAGCAGGAATTTTTTCAAGTATATCTTCTTTGACTGCCAAAACATGTCTATGAAGTAAAGAGGCTCTATGTTGTCCCATTCCACCATGTCCTATGCCTTTAAATTCTGCGCTGAGCAGTTGAGCCTCAAACCATGCCAACTTCTCGGCTTGGGCCTCACTATCTTCTCCCAGAACAGCGCCATAAAACTCTATAATTATCCTCTCGGCCTCCTCGCCTTCAACGTGGGCAATTACATTTAATACCGATTTGTTGCTCCAATCGCTAATATATGGGTGCGGAACCGGCCCTAAAAATTCTTGCTGCGAGATAATCCAGGCTATTCCCTGGCGGACATCCCAGCTATCCGAGAATAGTAAGATTTTCAACCCATCCTTAAACATCGCCGCAAATTTATCATTACTCCTTTTATCTAAGAATTCCGCATAAAGATTACTCGCCCAATAATAATCGCCCGCGGCCGCTGCCTTTTCTACCTGTCTGACAAAACCATCCACTGTCCTAGCTGTAATAGGGCTAGCAGCAGAAACGGGCCTGGCTCCTTTACTGCAGTAACCTATATTAGTCCACTGTCCATAGTCCGCTGTCCACTGTCGAGTGTTAACTAAATCCACCGGGCTGCTGGAGACACTACTCACGTCAAATGTATTTTCCAAATCAATAGTTGGTACTCCTGTAAATGAAGCCTCTAAGGCTATTAATTTAACTTTCGGCAAGTAGTGCAATTTTTCAATAACAACTCTAATAAGCTGGAATTCTTTCTCCAGTCCACTTAAGGAACAATCACTCTCGAGCGCCATAAGGACATAAGTAAGCAAAGCAGTAAATCTGTTGATTATACGATCTTCGAGCATCGAAGTAATTGTAATACCTGATATCTGGTTCGTGCCTCTTCCCTTGGCTTTTATATCGGTATAAAGCCCGGGTATTTTTTCGATTAGAAATTCAATTTCCTTATCAGTCCTATTTGCTAAGCTCTCTTCAAGTGCTTCTAATACTTGTTCCACTTTCGGTACGAAATCGTTGATAACTTCCTTAAGAAAATCTTGCGATTCTTCAGTCAACTCAACTACGGGATTCATCACACAATATGGCCCCTCTCCAATAAAGATAATCTTACAAATTCCCTCATATTTATTAATCCATTGTCTCGGGAGAGTTATTCTACCCCCTGTTTTCAATTTCCTATGTATAGAAAAGTCTACAAATTGTCTGCGTCCACTGCCCCTTCTGCCAAATTTTCCTAAAGCCTCATCCCATGATTCAGGTGAATAAAGAAGCATTTCTCCGGTTCGGGCGTCCTTTACCAAAATAACCTCTGGACTAGAAAGACTATTCCTTATCTTGCAAGGAACTACCACCCTTCCTTTCCTATCTAAGAGATTCCTTATGAATTTACCTTTAAAATAAACTATGGGGCTGCTAGAGGTATACTCCTTTTCTTTAATCTCAATTACCACTCCCTGCGATGTCTCTTTATAAATGCTCAATCTACCATCAGCATAATAAACTCTTGTTGTAGTCACTCTGTTGGAATCAGGACCTTCTCTACTCACATTCTTAATATTGCTATTTTTCTCTTCGGAGAATGTATTGTGATTAGTATCTTTTAGAGTAAAATCTGTAATGATCCCTTTCTTGTTAAATTTAAACCAATACCGCAATGGATAACTAAACCAGGGAAGAACAACTGCCACTCGTAAGGGCACTATCACAACCCCTAAGTTGTATTTAGGATCAAATAAATACTGTTCTTGCGTTAGGCAAATAATGAGTTGCTTTCCGGCTATATTAACAAGGGTATAATTTTGAGGAATATTTCCCTTAATACTTCGATTAACAAATTCTCCCGAGAAACCATTTTGCCTTAATATGCGCATTACGTGATACGCATCTTCATAACAAACTCCGGGCCAATCTTCATCATAACTCAATACCGCCTTTAAATCTGGTAAAGTCTGGACATATTCTATTGGAGCATTAACAGCTAAATTAGGTGTAATCTGCAGCAATTTCTTAAACCTTTCTATATCTTGCTTGTCTTTTGCAGATAAATCTATGCTAGAGAATATCCTTTCTTCGATGTTTGCCTCGGTAATATGTGCCCAGGGCTCATATACAGCCAGATCAACCAAGCTGGGTATAGAAGAATTAGTTTTATCCACAGCTGAGCTAGAAACAGAAGGCTCGACGCGGCCTTCGACGATTTCTTTGATTACATACCTCATCAAGAAACGTTTTGCTTCTGACGGGATAATATCGGTTGAAAGGAGGCCGTCTACCAGAGGTTGTTTTAAGAGAAATTCTTTCTGGGATGCCTGGATTTGTTCTCGTTTAATATAATTATCAATATGCTCCTCTATTTCATCCTTATCATCAAAAATCCCTACTCCTGAACTGAAAATTCCATACACTGTACCTACATAAACTTTTGCTGCACCAAGCGCTTTAAGAAGTAATGCCGCATCAATAATCGTGCCGCCGGAATCAATAATATCATCAATAATAATGATGATCTTACCTCTTACATCAATATCAGGAGTCACCATGATTGTTTGTAAGCCTACAGGCTTTGAAGCATCTCTTATCTTGTCTATATGGCCGCCGTAGACAACACCACACTTTTGGGCGGCTTCTTCAGAGAAAAGATGTGCACCACGGTCTGCACCAACAACAATAATATCCTCACGCCTTAAATCTTCTTCCTGGATGAAAAGCTCAACAAACTTATCAAATATATTAATGTTATTTATGGTGATTAAACGATTTAATTCTTCAAGGTCATCTCTTTCATGTTCTATGGTCTCTCCCTTTCTGCTAAAACATCCCACAATATCGACAATACCTATTGTCTTTGAGAGATGGATGTTAAATACATCGATATTGCGTGTAAACCGGCTTAGAAGCTTAAAAATAATCCGCGCGCTGTTTCCGCTGATGATAGATGTTCCGTCTTCCAATTCCATGGGGTATATCTGGTGCTGCCGGGAATAACTCATATGAGGCATAATAAGGGAGACGATAAACCCTTTCTTTCGAAGAGTATATAAAACTTTAAATAACTGAAGAAGTCTTACCTTTACGTCTGTTGAATGAACCAATAAGACATGTTCGCCTTTCTTTAGTCCATGAGGCAAGGCAACTCCTCCAAGGCCTTTTATGTAAATAGGAGATACTCGGATTTTTTGTTTGTTAATTTCGCGCACCATATCATAGTTACCAGGAGTATACAGTACAATATCAATCGAAGCAGGCGCATGGGGTGCAGGGGTAGTGGTCTTAAGGACGATATTGTTATCGGTATCGATTGTGCGCTTATCTTCTTTTGCTTTGATTAAAGACATAAACGGCACCACGATACGATACAGCCATATCGTAACTGATAAATTTACTAACTTCCCGACAAAGCTTGATAATCTAAATACTCTTTTTGAGACAAACTTTACATTTGCTGATTGTAATAACGCCTCACGAAGCCATTTTTTCTGCCGGGAAATATGAGGCAAAACAACCGTAATACTTTTTGTTCCGGCATCCTCAAGCATACCTATGCCTAGCTTCAATCTAACAATTGCCAGATCTCTTCTATGATCACTTAAGAAAATGATACAATCTTTACCATAAACATAACTGGGATCATGAAGGTATGCGTATATCTCATCGTTACCAAACCTGCCATAGTTAATCTCTAGGTTTATGCCTTTGTTTATCCTGGCGCTTCTTGCTCGCGCCTGAGCATTTCTGGCGCGAACTTCTCTATAGGTCGTCCAGGTAGAGAGAAATACTTCATCCCTACCAAGAACCTCATCGCGTTTTTGCTGTGCATAACGAGATACTTTACCCTTGGGGTCATTATCATGGAAAGACAAGAATCTATCTAAAACATCTATATCCCCTTCTTCCGTGAGCTGGTCAATAAAGAGTTTTAAGAATATACTAATTCCGCTCTCTGATTCGATAAAGTAATCCAGCCACCCTCTTCTTTTCCAGACAACTCCATGTCCCTTGTGAGGATGGTGACCTTTTTCATCAAATTCGTGGTCATAATACTGAACACCTAAATTAGGATGTTTTTGTATAATTCGATACATCCTGTCGGTCATAAACAGACAAAGGTTGCCTTCATCATCTTGTTCGCTAAAAACCGGGATTAAATCTCTGGTAAGATAAGCGCCTTGGAAACGGGGAATACCCCATTTTTCTTTAGCATCAGGGTGGGCTACAATAAATAATCTTAAGGTAGGACTTGGTGCCTGCAGAAATCGACGAAGACCCCTGAAGGGGGGGCCGCGTTCTTTAAGTGCACTTATAATTTTTTCCCGTTGAACACTCACTTCATAAGAAATCTTACGTACTTTATTAATATAATCAAAATCACATGTGTATCCATGAAGAAGCGCCGGTGTCGTAGGTGCCCGTAATGCGCCAAAATTATAAGATTCTGCAATAGGATTAGATACCGGACTGGAAGAAGACTTAATCGGCACTATCTTATCAGAGGTAATGTTTTCTACTGGAAGAGTGAGCTTTTCTTTCAGCGGGCTGGAGCTTTTGATATGTTCCATCCACTTAACTGTCTCTTCAAAGAAGTTTTTGAGTTTTTCCTGGGCATGTCCATTCTCTAACTCAATGCTCACACCCCATTGGGCATCTAAGCTCTGTTTTCCAAGCTCAGCTAAAAATTTCTTCGTTCCTTCATTATCAAGGTGTTTGAGAAACCCATCTAAGCCTTCTGTTCCCTTAAGCAGAACCCAGATGTTGGCTAATCTCTGCATGGTAACAAGCTCACCGAAGGTAAAGGGTTCTTTTGGAACTTGGATATCTTGGTTAGGGTTATATTCTCTCATTCCGATAAAGGTCTCAAAGGCGGTTAAGGGGCCGTCTTGAATCTCCTGGTGTTTCCAGTGCTGGCCATCTGGCTCAATAACAAAGGTTGTATCAAGTTGAGTTAACCTCCTTACATTTTCCGTCCAGAATTGAGCTACTGAGCCAAACTGGGTCTCAGAGCCATAGGTAAGCAAGTCGGCGTATTCTTTATTATGTCCTGGAGCAAGGATTAAGAGAGCTGCGTAGATAGCAGAGGCATCTTTCTTAATCTGGTCATAAGATATGCCTTTTAGGCCAGCCATCTCTTTTAAGAGGCTATTAAATTCTTCTTTCTTAAGCGCACCATATTCTAAGGCATACCCGTAGTCTAAAATGCCACCAGGGAAGGAAACCTTGTATTTGTCTTTAGAAGAGGCGGATTCTCTGAATTCTTTTAGGACTTGTTCTTTGATTTGGGCTTTCTTAGTATCATCTTCAATTCCGGTGATCTTTGTTTTTAAATAAGGAATAAACCCTTTAAGCACGGCGTCTTTACTCACCCATACCCCTGGTTCATCAGCAAAGTTTACTCCCATCTTATAGCCAGCTATGGCAATGGCGATGTTGAACATAGCTACTATCTGGCCGATTTCCTCTTTGCTGGGTAAAACTACTTCCAATATAAAAAAGCCTTCTTGGCGTAATCTATCTACTTCGGCTTGATAGAGAGTATCTTCCTTGCCTAATTTAAAGTAGATAAAGAAGTTCCTTTCTGGTTTGTAGTAATCAGGGTTGAGGGTTTCCTCTGCGGTTACCGGGATAATGCCCCTCCTTCTTCCCTGCCAGTCCTTCTTTCCTAAAGATTCAGAGGTAATCTGGCTTAAGAAGGTAGAGATGGCTTTGAGCTTAGGAGGCAGGATAAAGGTCATATGGGTTTTCTTCTGTTGTTCCATGAAGGCGATGAAGAGGCCGAAGAAGAAGCCGGGGTTGAGGACTTGGTTGTCCTCGTCCATAATCCGGG
>CAZPYY010000002.1:0-53026 GCA_964590995.1 uncultured Planctomycetia bacterium
CAACAAGCCCGAGATGATGTCTTGTACTTCTCAAGTCAACGTATGGCAATAGACACAGAAGAGGTATACAAGGAGGTTTGCTAGTGAAGAAGTTAAGATTATTTTTCCTTGCAATAGCACTTCTGTTAGGTTCATTCTGGATATATCTTAACCAAAATTACGCAACACCAATATTAATGTACCACTCCTTTGATAAGTCACAGGTAGATACTTATGCTGCCTTAGACCCCGAAGTTTTTCGTAAACAAATGGAATACATTAGGGCTGGTGGTTACAAGGTAGTTTCTCTCTGGGAGTATTGTAAATTACTTAAAGAAGAGGAGGCTATCCCTAAAAAATTGGTAGTAATAACTTTTGATGATGGCTATAAAGATAATCTCAAGGCTATGGAGGTGTTAAGAGAATTTGGCTACCCAGTGACTATTTTTGCCATTGCTAAGAAAATAGGAAAAGAGGGGTTCTTGTCGAAAGAGGATATTGCATCTTTCTTGGCTGATGAGAAGTTAAGAGTCGATATTGGCTCCCACACCTCAACTCATGCTTATCTGCCGGATCAAGAGAGATTGGTAATGAAAAGAGAAATTTCCCAGTCAAAGAGCCTGTTAGAGGAGAATTTTTCCCAAGACGTTGAAACATTCTCTTATCCTATAGGCGGATTTACTAAAGAAGCTTTATCAGATGTCGAAGAAGCCGGCTATTTATGCGCTTGCGCTACCAATAGAGGCTTTTCCCGAAAGTTTAACCGTTTTGCTTTAAGGCGGATTAAGATTACCAATCGTGATTTAGGTTTTAGGCTTTGGGCTAAGCTGAGCGGATTTTACAATTCCTTCAGAAAGCCCAAGAATCCTTATTAATATTTAGGATAATGAAGAATATGGAAAGAATTTTAGTCGTAGGTGTAAATTGGCTAGGCGATTCCCTGCTTACCACTCCAGCTTTTAAGGCTTTGAAGAAGAAATTTCCCGGCTCTTACCTAGGGGTTATGGTTGTAGGAAGGGTAAGAGAAGTTTTTGAGGGTAATCCTTATATTGATGAGGTAATAGTCTTTGATGAGAGGGGGCAGCAGAAAGGGTTTTTTGCTAAGCTAAAATTTATTAAGTTTTTAAAGAAAAAGAAATTTGATACGGTCTTTCTTATTCATCGCTCATTCACTCGAGCCCTTATCTGTTTTTTAGCCGGTATAAGATTGAGAATCGGATACCGGCGGCTTAAAAATTCTTTCATTCTCAATAAAAAGGTAGAGCCCCCTAAAGGCTTAGTTCATCGTCAAGATCACTACCTTTATCTCTTTGAGAAATCTGGTATTGTTATTGAGGATAGATTGCCTAATTTTTTCATATCTGAGGGTACTAGAAAAAAGATTGATAAGGATTTAGAACCAATAAAAAAAGAACATCCTATTCATATCGGAATAAATCCTTCAGCTAATTGGGAGCTTAAGCGTTGGCCAGGAAGTTACTTTGCTGATCTGTCTGACTCTTTAGCTAGAGATTTTAAGGCTGCAATCATTTTTATTGGAACCGAAGCACAGCGGAGAGTTATTGAAGAAGTTAGGGCCAAGATGAGCCAAAGCTCCTTTAATTTCTCTGGTAAGACAAGCCTTAAAGAACTGGGAGCTTTAATGGAGAATTTAAAGCTTTTTATCTCTAATGATTCCGGACCAGCGCACTTAGCTGCCTCTTTAGGGGTAAATACCTTAGTTATTTTTGGGCCTACTTCGGCTGAAGCTACAGCACCGCGAGGAAAAGCTGTTAAGGTAGTTAAGAAGAATGTTGATTGCCAGATACCTTGTTATAGGCTTGATTGCCAGGATAATACTTGTCTAAAGGATTTAAGCGTTGATGAAGTCTATTCTAAAGCTAAAAACATATTAAATAATGGTTAAGAAGATAATAATAAATTTTCCTACTAATTTAGGTGATGCAATTGTTGGGCTACCGGTTCTAGACAGGCTGCACTCTAATTATCCCCGGGCTAAGATTTCAGCTATCACTTCACCACAGACCCATAACTTTTTTATGCGCAATCGCTTGATCGATGAAGTTATCCTATTTGATAAGTCCTGGAAGCCACGAGTAAAGATAAAATTCTGTCTTTACTTAAGAGGTAAGTATGATTTGATTGCTGATTTAAAGAACTCCTTTCTTCCAGTTGCTTTGGGTATACGGAAGAGGACACCTTTTTATCGTCGAGCACCCAAAGATATGCATGCTACCAATGTCTATCTTCAGCTCATACGTAAAATTGCCCCGAAAAAAGAGAGCCGAAAGAGCGATTTCATTCTTACTGAAGATGAAAAGAATAAGTGGCAGAGTCAAAATTTAGAGAAATCTGTATTTATTGCTTGCTCCTCGCACTCACATCTTAAGCAATACCCTTATGAGTATTTAAAAGGGGTGGTTAGAGGATTAAAGAGTAGTTACAACATTGTTATTTTAGGTGAGGAGAAAGATCACCAATTCTATAAAGACATTTTAACTCAGGAAAAAGTAACGAATTTAGTAGGTAAGACTACAATAGTCGAGGCTTTCTATTTGCTTAAAAATTATGCTCAACTGCTTCTTTGTGTTGACTCTGGCCTTATGCATATGGCTAGTTATATCAACCTGCCTGTTGTTGCTATTTTTGGCCCAACCAATTCTATTGCCTATGGTCCTTGGTCAAAGCGTTCATTGGTCTTGGAGGACAAAGATTTGACTCAGGTATCCAGAATAAAACCTCAGGAAGTAATAGAGGCAGTAAAAAAAGTCTTAGCTAATGGTTGATTTTAAGCGAATTCTCATTGTTCGAACTGATAGGCTGGGCGATGTCATTCTTTCAACACCAGTAATTAGAAACTTAAGACTGGCTTTCTCCAAGGCTTTTATCGCTTTTATGTGCCGGCCTTATACCCGAGAAGCTCTAGAAGGAAATCCGGACCTAGATAAAGTTATTATTTACGATAAGTATGGAAAACATAAAAGCCTCTGGTCTTCAATTAAATTTTCCTTTTATTTGCGCAAGAAGAAGTTCGATCTTGCTCTTATCTTGCATCCTACAAACCGCGCCCATCTAATTACTTTTTTGGCTGGAATACCAGAAAGAGTGGGCTGGGACAAAAAGTTAGGTAAGTTACTCACTAGAAGGATTAAACATACGAAACAAGAAGGCAAAAAGCATGAGCTTGAATATACTTTGGACCTTTTAAGAGGGCTGGGTATTCCGATTAAGCATACTGATACTTACTTCCCGATTCTATCTAAGGCTAGGACAACAGTAGAGCAATTACTTAAAGGTGAGGGAATAGGAGAGGGTGATAAGTTTATTGTTATTCATCCTTCAGCCTCTTGTTCTTCTAAGCGTTGGCCCCAGGAGCGCTTTCAGAGGGTAATTAAATTGCTAAAGAGCAGAGTGGGTTTTAAGATAATAGTAATAACCTCACAAAGCGAGAAAGAGTTTGGAGAAAGATTAGTTGGTGATAGCGGCGTTATTGACCTAAGGGAGAGCTTAAGTATTTCAGAGGTCGGGGCCCTGCTTAAGCAAGCAGCTCTTTTTATCTCTAACGATTCCGGCCCGGTTCATATTGCTGCTAGTTTTAATACTCCGGTGATTTCTATTTTCGGCAGAAATGATTCAGGGCTTTCGCCCCTGCGGTGGGGGCCGCGAGGCGAAGAGAGCTTCTATTTTCATAAAGATGTCGGCTGCACCAAGTGCTTAGCTCATAATTGTATAAAAGGTTTTCTCTGCCTCCAAGAAATCACCCCTCAAGAAGTAGTTGATAAAGCAATCTCACTTCTTAAAAGTTGACATATTTTAGAAAAGTGGTATTTTTTTTAAAAAGGAAGATTAAAAAAGAGGGGGTGAAGTAAAGTATGTGTTATGTTGTATCAATAGTCGCAGCCGCAGTTACGTCGCTAACCTGGAGCAGGAGTAAAAGTATTAAAGTTTGGTGGTTGACCCTGATGTTTTACGGCGGAGCCATGTTCGGAGTAATCGATCACCTTTGGAATGGCGAGCTATTCCTTGTTTCGGCAAACACACCCAAAGATTTGATTCTAGGAGTGCTTATTGTCGTAACAATAATTTTGCTATGGGGAATGATGCTCTTCTTGAGCAAATTCAACCCTACTTTAGCTAAATATGTAGGCGTTAAGAGGTAATCTATCAGATTAAAGCAGACTTAACCGCAATCAAAAAAATAAAAATTATTTGACAAGCCTACCGGTGTGTGATATTATTAAATATCTTACTTGTGATTTTATTCACAAAGTACTATAGGACCTTTTTTAGGCAGCTTGCCACTATTAACAACTCAAAATTTAGGGTAGGATGTATTACATCGCTTTAGGTAATTTTGCTATATTTCTAGATAATTTAAAGAAGGATTATATTGTCTATTTGCCGGTAAAGAAGGGTGAGCAGTGTCTTTATCAAGAGCATGATTCTCTCGGTGATGATGTTGTAATCGGCGAGGTAAGAGCCTTAGAGCCTTTAAAGTCATTTTTTTACCGGGCAAGAGAAGTAGTTGCCGAAGGCTTTAAAGAAGACATTCCCCATTCTGGCGATAAGCCCTTAGCTGTAGTTGGCGTTAAAGCCTGTGATTTAAAAGGTTTTAAAGTTCAAGATCATGTCTTCCAAAATCAAGATTGCCCAGAACCTTTCTACAATAAAGCCCGAGAAGAAAATCTTATTATTTCCGCAGACTGTACCTGCGCAATTGATAGTTGTTTCTGTCTAGCCTTGGGCCTTAAGCCACATCCCCAAGAAGATTTTGACCTTAACCTATCTGAAGTCAAAGGTGGTTTTGTTGTTGAGTCTGGTTCTAAGAAGGGAGAGGTCCTTATCAGTAAAAATTCTTCACTGTTTAGCGATGCTGGTAAGGAAGAGATTGAAGAGAAGGAAAAACAGAGACTTAAGGTAATAAGCGCAGTAGATAAGAATACTAAAACCAATGAAATTCCTAACCAAGATAGTTTCGAAGGCATTATTGAGAAGAATTATGATGCCAGCATTTGGAAAGATGAGGCTGAAACCTGTGTTGAGTGCGGAGCCTGTAATGTAATTTGTCCTACTTGCCATTGTTTTCTTTTGTATGACCAGAAAGACGGTAAAAGGATGGCTCGCCTGCGGATTTGGGATTCATGTATGATAAAAGATTTTGCTAGAGTTGCTGGTGGAGCTAACCCCCGCGAGAGGCTCTGGATGAGATTAAGAAACCGATTTGAGAAGAAGTTTGATTTCTTTCCCAAAGTTGCTGATGTTTATGCTTGCACCGGCTGCGGCCGTTGTATCCGGGCTTGTCCGGCCAAGATAGATATTAGAAAAGTATTAAATAAATTAGTAAACAGTGATTAATTGTAAAAACCCTTATCGACCAATCAAAGCTGAAGTTCTAGAAGTTATAGAAGAGACTCCGACTATAAAGACGATAAGATTCAAACCGCAAGGGCCGGTGGGTTTTGCTACCGGTCAATTTATAGAGGTGACTATTCCTGGTGTAGGAGAAGCGCCTTTTACCCCGTCTTCAAAGTCTACAGTAAAGGATTTAATGGAAGTTACTGTGATGAGGGTTGGTAAAGTTACTGAGAAAATTCATCAACTTAAGAAGGGAGATGTTATTGGCGTAAGAGGCCCAATGGGTCAAGGATATCCCTTAGATAAGTTTAAAGGCAAAGAAGTTTTAGTCGTTGGAGGAGGGTGCGGTTTTGCGCCTCTGCGTAGCCTTATGTATGCACTTTTCCATGAGAGCAGCGAGTTTAAAAAACTAATTTTCAGAGGTGGTTGCAAGACCTCTAAGGAGTTAGTCTATAGAGGCGAGATGGGCGAATGGGCTAAGCGGGGTGATTTAGATTTAAAGCTTACCGTAGATAGAGGTGATAGTGGATGGAAGGGTAATGTTGGTGTTGTCACTACTATATTAGATGATTTAGGTATGGATTATAAAAAAGGTATTGCTGTTGTTTGTGGACCGCCGATAATGATGAAATTTACCACTAAGAAACTACTTGAGATAGGTTTTGCCGATGAGAATATCTACCTTTCCATGGAGAAGAACATGTCTTGTGGTATTGGTAAGTGCGGACATTGTCGAATTGGAGTCTACTATGCTTGCAAAGATGGTCCGGTCTTTACCTATGATAAGATAAAGAACTTTCACGAAATTTGGGATTAAAATGAGTTCAAGCGCAGAACAATTACATCAAGGCAAGTTAAATCTAAATGCTAAGAAGTCAAAGGATAAGCGATTATTCGTTGATTTAGACCTTTGTGCTTCTAGCCAATGTAAAGAGTGCGTACTTGAATGCAGTTACTATTACCATACCCAGAGTCCGGTGAATAATGGTATTATCTCAGTAGTTGAACTTGCTACCTATGCTCTTGCCTGTCGTAGGTGCGAAGAACCCCACTGTGTTAATTCCTGTCCTGCTGATGCCTTAGAGCAGCAAAAGGATAAGGACAGCTTGCTAATCCGGCATAATATGCTTTGTATAAGTTGTAAATCTTGTTCCCATGCCTGCCCCTACGGTACTATATACCCGGAGCATGTTCCTTACCTGACCCATAATTGTGATTTTTGTTTAGACAGAAGAGATGAAAAGAATGAGCCTCTATGTATAAAGAGTTGTCCTTATGGAGCTTTAAGTTTAAAAGAAGGAAGTATTGAGCTTGATGAAAATACATTTTTAGTTGGTGATAATTTGATAGTTCACTCTACACATTGGAATAGGGATAAAGTATGATTTTAGTTTATCTTATAGTATTTGGTTTTTTGGCAACAGCAGTTATTGGGTTGTTGGCTAGTTGGATAGACCGTAAGGTTACTGCCCGGGTTCAATATCGAGTAGGGCCGCCAATATTACAGCCTTTAATAGATATTGTAAAGCTTTTAGGTAAGGAGACCCTTATCCCTCGCGGTTCCTCGAAAACAACATTTTTGTTGGCGCCAGTTATTGGTTTCGCCAGTGTAATCTTAGTATCTACTCTTTTGTGGTTAAACAATATCAACCCCGGCAAGACTTTCCTTGGCGATTTAATAGTAGTTTTGTATTTATTAACTATTCCTTCAATGAGTATTATTATTGGCGGGTTTGCTTCTCGTAACCCCTTAGCTAGTTTAGGTGCATCTCGGGAGATGAAACTCATCTTAAGTTATGAACTCCCTTTTGTCTTAGCTATATTAGTTCCGATTATAAAATCTAACTTTTCTTTACGCTTAGGTGAGATTATAACTTTCCAGGCTCAAAATGGAGTAATCTTGGGAAATTTATCAGGGATATTGGCTTTTATTGTACTTATAATGTGTATGCAGGCAAAATTAGCTTTAGTCCCTTTTGATATTCCTGAAGCTGAGACCGAGATAGTTGGCGGTCCGCTAATAGAGTATTCAGGAACAGGGCTGGCTATTTATAGACTCACTAAAAATATGCTTTTATTTGTCTTACCATTCTTTTTAATGATTCTTCTTATGGGTGGTTTAAGATTTGATGGGATACACTTACTTTATGGAATATTAAAGTATGTTGGTCTGGTTGCCCTTATAACAGTTATTAGAAATACCAATCCTCGAGTGAGGATTGATCAGGCAATGCGGTTTTTCTGGGGTCCAATGAGTGTAATTGCTATAATTTCAGTTGTTTTAGCATTAATCGGAAGGTAGTATGAGTGTAAAATTAAAAGCATTATTAAAATCACCTTGGGTTTTTCATCTTTCTACCGGGAGTTGTAATAATTGCGATATTGAGATATTAGACTGTCTTACTCCTAGGTTTGATGTTGAAAGGTTTGGAATGCTTTTAGCTGGGAGCATAAAGCATGCCGACGTACTCTTAGTTACTGGTTCAGCTAATAGAAAATCAATGGAGCGAGTCAAGAGATTATATGAGCAAGTACCTAAGCCTTGTTTGGTAGTGGCAATTGGAGAGTGCTCTTTATCTCGAGGTATGTTTATACATAGCTACAATTGTCCGGTTCCGATAGATAAGATTATACCAGTAGATGTTTACATACCGGGATGTCCGCCTAAGCCAGAGGCTATCATTGCTGGTGTGGTTAAATTGGTCGGAAAGGTAGAAGATACGCTTAAGAAGAAGGGAAAGTAATGTATCGAAGCGACGTTTTAGGAGATATTAACCAAAAATTTAAAGAGGGCATCATTGATGTTATTGATAAGTCTTCTACCCGAGTATATATCGAGATTAAGGCTTCTTCGCTTGTTAAGATCGCAAACTATATATTTAAAGAGCTAAAAGCTAGATTTAGTATTGCTTCTGGAGTAGATGTTCGTTCTCATATGGAGATTTTATATCACTTTACCTTAGAAGATATAAATTTAGTAATTTCTCTAAGAGTAAAGTTAGATAAGTCAAAGCTAGAGATAGATTCGCTTACTCCTTCATTTGAAGCTGCAAATTGGATTGAGCGGGAAATCCATGAGATGCTGGGAATTAATTTTAAGGGCCATCCGGATTTAAGAAGACTTCTTTTGTCAGAGGATTGGCCTGAAGGTGTCTATCCTTTACGCAGAGACTATAAAGAGTGGGATAAAAAAGCAATTAGAGATAGAGGAGTATAGTGGCAAGAACAATAGTACCGATAGGGCCTTATCATCCTTTACAAGAAGAACCAGAGTTCTTTACCCTTACTGTTGAGGGTGAAAAGATTATTGCTGTTGATGTTGAGGTTGGTTATAACCACCGGGGCATAGAAAAGCTCTCCGAGATGAAAACTTTTGATCAGTCTACCTTTGTTATTGAGAGAATTTGCGGTATTTGTTCTACTAGCCACCCTTTTGCTTACACTAGAGCAGTTGAGGATATTATCCCCTTGGAGGTTCCTGAGCGGGCTAAGTATATCCGAACCATAATCGCTGAAGGTGAGAGAATACACTCGCATCTCTTATGGTTAGGTTTAGCTGGACACTTCTTAGGATATAATACAGTCTATATGTGGGCTTGGAAATTACGCGAAGAGATTTTAGATGCAATGGAAGTTCTATCCGGAAATAGAAATAATTATGCGATGTTTAAACCTGGGGGGGTAAGGAGAGATATAAAGGCTGAGGATATTCCAGGAGTAGTTAAGAAGGTAGATTCAATCATACCGACGTTAATAATGCTTAAGAAAGCTGTTATGGATGATCCAGTCTTACATGCCCGAACTAAAGGGGTGGGTAAGCTTAGCAGGGAAGAAGCAATAAATTATTCGGCCTTGGGTCCAACCGCAAGAGCATCTGGTGTAGCCAGAGATTTGAGAAAAGATTGTCCTTATGGAGCTTATGAGAGGTTAGATTGGGAGATGATTGTAACCTCTAATGGTGATGTCTTTGATAAGTTAGTAGTAAGAGTTCTAGAGACCTTTGAGTCTATAAAAATAATAAAGTACTGTCTCCTGAATCTTCCCAAAGGCGAGATCGATGCTCAAATCAAGAGCATTCCTTCCGGAGAAGGTATTGGCCAGATTGAAGCGCCAAGAGGAGAGTGCTTCCATTATGTAAAGAGTGACGGCACTAACCGGCCGGCTCGTCATAAGGTCAGGGCGCCAACTTTTATGAATCTGCCAACTTATAAATCAACTGTTGTTGGGCAGACTATATCTGATGCTACAATAATCTTTGCAGCTATTGATCCTTGCTATTGCTGTACAGAGAGAATGGCTGTACGCAATACTAGCGGTGAGAAAATTTATAACGGAGAAGATTTGATTCGGCTTTCACAAGAGAAGACCGCTAAGATAAAAAATAAATTAGGTATTAAATGAGCTTAGTTGAACAATTATTCAAGATTGATAACCTTTCCATTTTTGTAGGGATATTTATCGGAATATTCTCCTTAGTGACAATTATCTATTCAGCAGGCTTTATGAAGAGAAGTAAGGGGCTGATTCGTTATTACCTATATATAGTCCTTACTCTCCTAGCTTCTTTAGGTGCTGTTTTCTCCAACAATCTTATTCTGTTTATGGTCTTCTGGGGCTTCCTAGGCCTGCTTTTATACCTTTTGATTAGTTTTGGCGAGAAAGAAAATACTTCAGCTACAGCAAAGAAGGCTTTTATAATAATTGGCGGTACCGATGCCTTTATGATATTGGGTTTAGCCTTTGTCTGGAAGATCTCCGGAGCATTGCAGATGGATAAAATAACTATCGCCTTAAACAGCAAGATAGCTGTTTGGGCTTATCTTTGCCTTGCTGCTGGTGCTTTTGCTAAGGCTGGAGCCATGCCCTTTCATACTTGGGTTCCTGATACTGCCCAAGATGCACCCACTCCGGTAACTGCCTTCCTACCGGCTTCTTTAGATAAGCTTCTTGGTATTTACTTCTTAGCCAGATTATCTTTGAATATCTTTGAGATGGATAGTGGTATGAATACATTTTTAATGGTGGTGGGCAGCATTACTATTGTTGCTGCAGTTATGATGGCTCTAATCCAGCATGATTTAAAGAGGCTTTTGGGCTATCATGCTGTAAGCCAGGTTGGGTATATGGTTTTGGGTATTGGTACTGGTAGCCTTTTAGGCATCGCTGGAGGCTTATTTCATATGCTTAATAACGCTATTTATAAATCCTGTTTATTTTTAGGCGGGGGTGCAGTTGAGAAGAAAGCAGGGACAAGTGATTTAGAAAAATTAGGCGGGTTTGCTAAGATTATGCCTATTACTTTTGGAGCCTTCTTGTTGGCTTCTTTAGCTATATCCGGGATTCCGCCTTTTAACGGTTTTGCTTCTAAGTGGATGATTTATCAAAGCATAATCAATACAGCTAGTAGTGGTGGGTATCTCTGGGTAGTATGGCTTATTGCTGCTTTGTTTGGCAGTGCTCTTACCTTAGCGAGTTTTATGAAGCTGGTGCATGCTGTTTTCTTGGGCCAACCTTCTGGGGAAGAGAAGGCATTAAATAATAAGAGGGGTGAAACTACCCCGGCTATGTGGATTCCTCAAGTTTCTCTGGCCCTTCTTTGTCTTATCTTTGGTGTATTTGCTTATCAAATACCGCTTAAGATATTTATCCTTCCTAGTTTAGGGGGCGAGGTTGAGTTCCTTGGAATTTGGAATGCAAGTTTGGCTACTGTATTAATAATTGTAGGAATTGTAATTGGTATGATAATTTACCTTTTAGGTAAGGTGACTAAGGCAAGAGAAGTGGGCGGTTTTGTAGGAGGAGAGAATTTAGAGAAACATCCTCAGATGCGAATTTCCGGAACTGAATTTTACAACACAATTCAGGAAATGGGAATTTTAAAGATTATTTATGAACTGGCCAAGAAAAAGGTATTTGATCTTTATGATATAGGTAGAAGAGTAGCCTTTGTTTTTGTTAGAATACTGCGCTATATCCACAATGGTGTGCTCCCTACATATATGGCTTGGTGTCTTTTAGGTATGATAATACTTTTTTATGCTTTGCGAGGCTAGATAATGGTTGAGCTATATATCTTACTAATATTTATGATTGTGGGAGCAATTGTTGCTACTGAGCTAAAAGATCTTCTATCTTCAGTAATAGCAGTTGGTGCTGTAGGCTTAGGGCTTTCCATAGTCTTTTTAATACTTAAAGCACCGGATGTAGCCATTACCCAGCTAGTGGTTGAAATATTGTGTTTGATTATTTTGATTCGAGCAACCCTAAAGAAAGATATTCCCTTTGCAACAACAGGTAGGTGGTTTTTAAATACGCTTATTACTGTTACTTTTATTACCATGTTTTTATTTGTCGCTGCAAAAGCCTTGAAAGAGTTGCCAAGTTTTGGTTATCCGATTATGAAGGTTGCTAAAACATACCTTGCTAATGGTTTACAACAGACTGGTGCAGCTAATGTTGTTTCTTCGGTAATATTAGATTTTAGGGCATATGATACCTTGGGTGAAGCCACGATATTATTCACTGCTGTAATTGGAGTCTTGGCCGTTGTGCGTAAAATCGGTAGAAAAAAACAAGATGAGACAATAGAGGAGGAAGATGAGTAGAGAGCACGATAAGGGTATGTCAGTAATTGTTAAGACGATCACTCGTCTTACAATAGGACTAATACTGCTCTATGGTATTTATATAGTCACTCATGGTCATGTATCACCGGGTGGAGGGTTTGCCGGAGGTGTTATTATAGCCCTTTCTTTTGTCCATCTTATGTTAGCTTACGGTAAGGAAACTGCCCTGAAAAAGTTTCCTAAAGGCTTGGTTTCGTTCCTAGAGAGCACCGGTGCAGTAATGTTCTTAGCTATAGCTTTCCTGGGTTTTACTGGAGGATACTTTTTCTTAAATTTTATAAGTAAGGGAAAGCCCTACGAGTTATTTAGTGCCGGAATTATCCCTCTTTGTAATATAGCAATATGTCTTAAGGTCGGTGCCGGACTTTTTGCAATATTTGTTGCCTTAGTCTTATTGAAATTAGAGTCAGAGGAGAAGAAATGATAATATATTTGCTTTGTTTAATGCTTTTTTGCGTAGGGCTATATTGTATCTTACGAAAGCGTAATATTATTAAGATTATCGTTGGTGTCATTATATCTGAGTATGCAGCTAATCTGTTTTTTATCTTGGTAGCCTATCGTATTGGCGGCAGAGCTCCCATATTCTCATCTCAAGCAGATATCTCTGCTTCTACTATGGTCGATCCCTTACCGCATGCTTTGGTTCTTACAGCTATTGTTATTGGTTTAGCTACCACAGCTTTATTAGTTGCTATTGCTATGAGAATTTATGAAAAATATGGTACTTTTGATATTACAAAAATTAGGGAGTTAAGAGGATGATTCCAGGCATTAATACAATACCCCTTTTTGTGGCAATAGCCTTAGCCGGAGCTTTCTTAATTTCTCTGGCTGGTAAAAAAATAAAGTGGGTACCAGACACATTGGGGAATCTTACTACTTTTGCTTTACTTTGCCTCTCTATCTTTGCGGTGAAGCTCTCAGGTTCTCAGGGAACTCTGGTTTATGGTGTTGGTTATTGGAATCCGCCAGTAGGCATAGCCATGGTTCTAGATGGCTTAACTTCATTTATGCTTGTTACTGTAAACCTAGTTGCTTTTATCATCTCGATCTATGCGATAAATTACATGGAGAAGTATACTTCAAAGTGGAAATTCTATACCTTGTTCCTTCTGATGTTAGCCGGAATGAATGGAGTAATTATTACCGGTGATATCTTTAATTTGTTTGTATTCTTAGAGATTGCTTCGGTAGCAAGTTATGCTTTGGTTGCTTTTGGAACTGAACGCCATGAGCTAGAAGCTGCTTTTAAGTATGCGGTTATGGGTACAGTAGGTTCACTATTTATTCTTCTGGGGATTGCCCTTTTATATAGCCGCACCTCTACCTTGAATATGGCTGATATGGGTAGTGTTTTAGCTGGGAAGGGAAGTACTGACTTGATTCGTTTGGTGAGCGTTTTATTCCTAATGGGTTTTGGTCTTAAAGCTGCCCTTGTCCCTTTTCATGCCTGGTTGCCTGATGCTCATCCTTCAGCACCGGCTCCGATATCCGCTATGCTTTCGGGAGTATTAATAAAATCTCTAGGTATCTATGCCTTGATTAGAATATTCTATAATGTAGTAGGGATGAGTCCTGAACTAGCCTCAATAATAATGCTTTTAGGAGCAATATCTATGGTTGTTGGTGGATTGCTGGCTTTAGGGCAATGGGATTTTAAACGGCTCTTAGCTTACTCTTCTATAAGCCAGGTAGGTTATATTGTTTTAGCTATTGGTCTTGGTACACCCTTGGGAATATTAGCCGGGCTCTTTCATCTCTTTAACCACTCAATATTTAAGTCGTTATTATTTTTGAATTCAGGAGCAGTAGAATACTCTACCGGAACCCGAGATCTGCAGCAGATGGGCGGTTTAGGAAAGAAGATGCCCTTAACCGGCTTAACTAACCTAACAGCTTCTATGTCTATTGCCGGTGTTCCGCCCTTTAGTGGTTTCTGGAGTAAGCTATTTATTATAGTCGCAATAGTCCAAGCCGGTTACTATGGGTATGCTTTCTGGGCTGTTTTAGTGAGTGTGTTGACCTTGGCTATGTATGTTAAGGTTACCAAGTATGCTTTCTTTGGAACCTTGAAGGAGAAGTGGGAACAGATAAGAGAAGTACCTGCATTTATGAAGCTTTCAATGGCAATGTTAGCATTCATTTGTTTAATAGGGGGAGTATTGCTTATTTCAGGGATAAAAGAGATTTTTCTGCAGCCGGCATCAAAAGCTCTCTTAGATGGCAGTAAGTATAGTAGTTTGGTTCTAAGTCAGGTGAAATAGATGAAGAGCAGAGTAGTTTTATTTATAATCGCATTTTTAATCTGGTCCCTATTGAACTGGATACCGGATGCACAACACCTTATAGTCGGAGTTTTTGTTGCTGCCCTTGTAGCCTTTTTAACCGGAGATTTATTTGTTACCCGGCCGCATGTATTACAGCATCCGTGGCGTTACTGGTATTTCATTGCGCATTATTTGCCGGTATTTTTATTAGAAGTTGTGAAAGCCAATATTGATGTTGCTTATCGGGTATTACATCCTGATTTGCCGATAAATCCCGGAATTGTAAAGGTAAAAACAATTTTAAAGAGCGATACGGCTTTAACATTTTTGGCTAACTCGATAACTTTAACTCCTGGTACTATGAGTGTGGATATAGACAGGGATAATGGTGTTTTATATATACACTGGATTAATGTGAAGGCAAAAGATATTGAAAGTGCTACAAAAATCATTGTCCAGCGCTTTGAAAAAATACTAAAGAAGATTTTTGATTAAAGGGGATAATATGAAGATGTTTAGATGGATTGCTGGTGCGATAGTTTTAACGGGAATTATAGGTCTGATTATAATTCGGCCGCTCCCTTTCCTTTTCTACGCTGATCTTCCTTATGTGAATTTCTTAGGCAGGGCTCTCTACATACTTATTTTAGCTTGTTTTTTGTGCCTCTATCGTATCTATAGGGGGCCGACCGGTGCTGATCGGGTAGTGGCAATTGATATTTTGGGTATCATGATTGCTGGTTTGTGCGCAGTATTGACTATTTCTACTGGAAGGTCTTGGTATATTGATATTGGAATAGCCTGGGCTTTGCAGAGTTTTATAAGTACCTTAGCGCTCTCCAAATATTTAGAAGGAAGAGGGTTCGATGAGTAGTATTATTGGTTTGGTATTTATTAGTTTAGGATTAGCTTTTGATCTTTTTGGTGTTTTAGGCTTAGTGCGCCTTCCCGATGTTTACAATCGTCTGCAGGCAGCTACAAAGTGTGTCACTTTAGGCACTTGCAGTATTCTATTCGGAACATTTCTTGTGGTTGGCCCGGTAGCATCAGGCATGAAAGCGCTCTTGTGTATGGTCTTTTTACTATTAACCTCTCCGGTGGCTGCCCATGCTATAGCCAGAGGTGCGCATAGGGCAGGGGTAAAGCTTAGCAAAGAGAGCGTTGTAGATAAGTACTTGGAAGATAAAGAGGGAGAAGTGTAGTTTAAAAGGTTAAAGTTCAAAGTTAGAAGATGCAAATGCGGTTACCAAAGATCAGAGAATTAACTGAAGCTATAAAAGCCCTTATAAAAGGGCCTTATACTTCAAAGTTTCCTATTGAGCCACACCAACCTCACCCTAATTTTAGAGGACAGCCCAAGTTTAACGACCAGAAGTGTGTGGGTTGCACTGCCTGTAAAGAGGTTTGTCCGGTAGAGGCGATTGATTATCAAGATGTTGTTGACGATAAGCTTAATCCGCGAAGAGTTATGATTCACTATACTGATACCTGCATATTCTGCGGTCAGTGCGAAGCTGCTTGCATTGCCGATAATGAGGGTATCAAATTATCTAATGATTGGGAGCTTTCCTTCTTTGATCGCAGTAAAGCTGATGAGCGAATAGAGAAAGAGCTGCAACTCTGCGAGATTTGCGGCGAAGTTATTGCTTGTTGTGACCACCTAGAGTGGATCGTTAAGAAGGTAGGAGAGCTTAGTTTTTCCAGCCCGACACTATATCTTCTACGTCTCAGGAGCTTAGGTATTGTAGACCAAAACATCATATCCGCCTTAGCCGATCAAGGACGCTCTGACCGGGTAAAGATTCTTTGTGCTAGCTGCAGAAGAAAGACCACCCTGACTATTTAATTGAAATGAGAACTAATTTGAAAGATATACTTAAAGGAAAAATTGTTATCGTTGGTATCGGAAACATTATCCGCGGGGATGATGGCTTCGGACCTTTGCTGATTGAAAAGATAAAGGGTGGGGTTGAGATGATGTGTTTAGATGGCGGGATTGCTCCTGAGAATTACCTGGGCAAAATCACCAAAGAAAATCCCGATACGGTTTTAATTATTGATGCTGTTCATCTAGGCAAGAATCCTGGTGAGTACGAGATTTTAAAGGGAGAAGATATAGCAAAGTGCGGATTCACTACTCATGATATCTCCCCGGTAATGTTTATAGAGTATTTAACCAGAGAGACCGAGGCTAATATTTATATGCTTGGGGTTCAACCTCAAGGTATTGAATTAGGTTCAGAGATGTCCAATAAGCTTAAAACAGCATTAGAGGAACTATCAGGAAAAATTTTGGAGGCAGTCAATGCACGAGACTCACTTAATAAAACCGATAATCAAAGGCATAGTTAAACACGCCCAAGAAGAAGGGGCAAAGAATATAACCAAGCTAAGGTTAAAGATTGGAGAGCTTATTGGTGTTAAAGAAGAGTCGTTTCGCGAGACTTTTAACCTTTTAGCTAAGGGGACTATGCTTGAAGGTACAGAGTTGGAGATTGTTTTTTTTCCGAGTACGCGCATAGAAGTTGTTTCCTTTGATTGTGATTAGGGGTAGAGGAGATGTGTTACGCAATTCCCGGAAAGGTAAAAGCGATAAGGGGAAGAGAAGTTTTAGTAGACTACTTCGGTGAAGAGAAAAAAGCAATTAATGAGTTCTACGATATTGCTGTTGGAGATTATATCTGTGCTCAAGGCGGGTTTGTAATAAAAAAAGTTAAAGAAGATGAAGCTAGAGAAGTCTTATCAGCTTGGCAGGAATTATTCTTCGAGCTCCAAGACGTTGACCTGCGTCTTTCCCGGCTGGACTCAGAAGAAGGTAGCGATAAGAAGCTACGTCTTATTTTAGATAAGGCCTTAGAAAATATCCCTTTAAAGAAAGATGAATTATCGTATTTGCTTGACTTAGGTAGCCAACAATCTTGCCAGCTTCTTTATAAATCGGCAAATTTCTTACGCCAGAAATACCATAGAAACTCCTGTTGTATCCACGGAATAATTGAGATTTCAAATAATTGTCAGCAACAGTGTACTTATTGTGGGATATCAACGCACAATAAAACGCTCTTGCGTTACCGGATGAGTCCGGATGAGATTATCGAGACTTCTGTTGAGGCAGTAGAAAGATATGGTTTCCAGGCTCTGGTTTTACAGAGCGGAGAAGATCCTGGCTATAGCGTAGATGAGTTAGCTATAACCATAAGGAAAATTAAGGAGAAGGTTCCAGTATTAATCTGTATCAGCTTTGGCGAGGTGGGATTAGAGGGATTAGAAAGACTTTATCTTGCCGGAGCAAGAGCTATACTTATGCGTTTCGAAACCTCTAACCCGAAAATTTTTGCCCAGGTTCATCCCGGGCAGAAACTCGAAACTAGGTTAGAACATATTAGGAAAGCTTCCTTATTAGGTTATCTGATTATGACCGGTGCGCTTATTGGTCTGCCCGGACAAACTAATCATGATATTATAAATGATATTTATCTGGCTAAAGAATTAGGCGCTGAGATGTATTCTTTTGGTCCTTTTCTGCCACATCCCCAAACACCTTTGGGGAATCTTGCACCTCCGAGGGAAGAGTTGGCTTTAAAGACCTTAGCCTTGGCTCGGCTCATTGATCCTGAGCGAGCCAAAATTTTAGTAACTACAGCCCTAGAGACTCATGCACCGACTACTCGCAAGAGGGGGTTACTTTCAGGTGCTAACTCTTTGATGCTTAATGTTACACCAGTTAAATACCGAAAGCTTTATGAGATTTACCCTAATAAGGCTTATAACAAGGAGTTAATAGATAAGCAAATTGATGCGGCAATAGCTTTACTTAAATCTTTAGGCCGGGCTCCTACAGATTTAGGAGTAAGCGAGGTGAATTAAACTATGGGAAGAAAAAATAACAAGAATAGCTTTTCTTTGGAGACAATTAGGCGTCTTAGTCTCTATTTACGGAACTTAAAGAGATTAAAGGAGCAGAATATAGATATTATTTCTTCAAATGAGCTGACAAAATTTCTTAATATTACTCCAGCACAATTTAGAAAAGATCTCTCTTTCTTTGGCGGGTTTGGCAAAAGAGGCGTTGGTTATAATGTTGAGAAGTTAACTGAAGAGATAGAGAATATATTAGGGGTAAACAAAGAGTGGGCAATTGCCATAGTTGGCGTGGGAAAGCTAGGAAGTGCGCTCTTAGGCTTTGAAGGGTTTTCTAAATTTAATATTAAAATAACCTTTGCTTTTGATATTGATAGAGATAAGGTAGGTAAGGTAAGGGAAGGGGTAAAGATTAACCACATAAAGGAGATAAAGGATATTATCAGGCAGAATAATATCAAAGTTGCAATAATTTCTACACCGCCGGAAGCTGCTCAAGGAGTTGCTGATGAGTTAGCTTCCTCAGGTATTAAGGGCATTTTAAATTTTGCACCGATAGTGCTAAAAGTACCTCAAGCTGTATCAGTATCTAATGTTGATATGGCTTCTGAGCTAGAGAGTTTAATATTTCTTACTAAACGAAGACAAGGAAGGACAGGATAAAAATATGGCCACAAAGACAATTTCACCGGATTCTTGGCTAAAGTGCCAAATCAAAAAAGAGCAGGTAGAAAAATACCTAAACAGGGGTAGGCACTTTATCGATCAGGAAGCAATTGATAGGGCCTTAGCCTCCGAACTTGAACCATCTAAGGGCCAGATTAAAGATATTCTCGATAAATCTCTAGCTATTGAGACCTTAGAACTCAAAGAAGCAGCACTACTATTAAATGTTGAGGATGAGGATTCCTTAGTAAAAATGGCTCAAGTTGCTGGAGAGATTAAGAGGAAGGTTTATGATAATCGGATTGTTACCTTTGCTCCTTTATACATGGGTAATCTTTGCGTGAATAATTGCCTTTATTGTGGGTTTAGAAAAGATAATCTCAATATTCATAGAAGAGTGCTTCGTTTAGATGAGGTAAAGAGAGAAGCCGAAGTTTTAGCCGGTAGAATTGGCCATAAGCGCTTGATAGTAGTCTATGGAGAACATCCTCAGACCGATATAGATTATATGAGTTCAACCATAAAAACAATCTATGGAGTCAAAACAAAGACTAAAAATGGCTATGGCCAGATCCGCAGAGTTAATGTCAATGCTGCGCCTTTGTCTATTGAGGACCTTAAAATTTTACAAAAGAGCGGAATCGGAACCTATCAGGTATTCCAAGAGACCTATCACCCTGATACTTATCAGGCTCTTCATCCCAAAGGAACCCTAAAATCTGATTATCAGTGGCGATTATATTGTATTCACCGGGCATTTGAAGCTGGCATAGATGATGTTGGCATTGGTGTTCTTTTTGGTTTGTATGATTGGAAGTTTGAAGTTTTAAGTCTTCTTCTACACTCACGAGAACTAGAAGCAAGATTTGGTGTTGGACCACATACAATTTCTTTTCCGCGTCTTGAGCCAGCAGCTAATACACCTTTTACCCAAGAATCTCGTTATAAAGTAAGCGATGAGGATTTTAAAAAGCTCATTACAATTATAAGATTAGCTGTCCCTTATACTGGAATGATTATTACTGCCCGGGAAAATGCCCAGATGCGAAGGGAAGCTATTCCTTTAGGTTGTACCCAGACCGATGCCTCTACTCGCATTGGTATCGGCGCTTATAGTGGCCGCTATAGGGAACAAGAAGGCCAAAGACAACAATTCTTCTTGGGAGATACCAGGAGTTTAGATGAGGTAATAAGGGAATTGTCTTGTGCCGGTTATATCACTTCTTTTTGTACTGCTGGTTATCGTTGTGGAAGAACCGGCAAGTGCATTATGGAACTCTTGAAGAATGGAGAGGAGGGTAAGCTTTGCAAATTAAATGCTGTACTTACCTTTAGAGAGTGGTTGGATGATTTTGCTACTACCGAGACTAAAGAGGCTGGCGAAGAGATTATTCAAAAAGAGTTGGCTGAGATTAAATCCCTTATGCCAAAGACTTACCCTAAAGTTCTAGAATATTATCAGAGAATTAAGAGTGGCCAGAGAGATCTTTATTTTTAAAGAGAGGTGAATATATGGAATATAGAAAGCTAGGGAGTTCCTCATTAGAGGTTTCAGTTATTTGTTTAGGCACTTGGGCTTTTGGCTCAGATAAGTGGTGGGGCCATCAAGAGGATAAGGATTCCTTGGCAGTATTAGAGGAGGCCTTAGCTAGAGGAGTTAACTTTGTTGATACTGCTCCGGTCTATGGACGCGGGCATTCCGAAGAGGTTATCGGATCGTTCATTGCCCAGGAGAACATAAGAGAAAAAGTAATTTTAGCCACAAAATTAGGGTTGCGCTGGGATGGTAGAAGCATTTTTCATGATTTATCCAGAAAGAGGATGTTTGATGAGATTGACGCCTCGCGTAGACGCCTTAAAACAGATTACTTTGATCTCTATCAAGTACATTGGTATGATCCTGATACTCCGGTTGGACAGGTTGCCGAGATAATGTATAAATTTTACCAAGAAGGTATCATTAAAGCTATCGGAGTCAGCAATTACTCTGTGGCTCAGATGAACGAGTTTAAAAAATATTCACCTATCCATAGTTTGCAACCGCCTTATAGTATGTTTGACCGGGGGATTGAAGAGGATATTATACCCTTTTGCATCGAGAACTCTATTGGCATTATTACTTATGCTCCTTTATATAGTGGTTTATTAACCGGAAAGTTCTTCTTAGATGATACAAAAATTCCCAGTGATATTAACCGTAAGATGAAGAGGCAAGATTTAGAAGAGCCGTGTTTTTCAATCAATAAAACAACCCTTCTTAAATTAAAAGATATAGCTGATAAGTATCGAAAGACTTTGGCTCAGTTAGTATTAAATTGGAACTACAACCAGCAAGGAATAACCTCAGCTATTGCCGGAACCAGAAAACCTGCTCAATTATATGATAACTTAGGTAGTGTTGATTGGAAAATCTCCGAGGAAGATTTGAAAACAATAGATGATATCTTAGCCGAGAGAGTTGAGAAGATAGACAATCGGTTGAGATCAGATCTCAACCGCAAAGTATAGAAGAACTATTGTCGGTAGGAAATGAATATACTTATAACCGGAGCTACTGGATTTATTGGTAAGAATTTAGTGGAGGGCCTCTTTAGGAAGGGCGGACACACTCTTTTCTGTTTTGTAAGAAATCCCCAAAAAGCAAAAGCCTTAGAACCTTATGGAGTAAAACTTATCTATGGTGACATTACTGATAAGGCTTCCTTAGATAAACTCCTCAATTATAAAATCGACGTTATATTTCATAATGCTGCCTATGTAGAAAATAAGAACCCCAAGCTTTTATATCAAGCTAATGTGTTAGGTAGCGAGAACATCTGTGAGCTAGCTCTATCTTTAGGAGTGAAGAAGATTATTTATACTAGTTCAGTAGCTGTTGTAAGCGGAAACCCCCAAGTGCCTCTCACCGAAGACCTACCCTTTCAAGCTACTAATATCTATGGCGAGTCTAAGATTGAAGCCGAAAAAGTAATTCTTAAGCATAGAGAAAAAGGTTTGAATACAGTGATTGTCCGTCCTCCTATGGTCTATGGGGAAGACGAACCTCATCTGCTGAAAGTTTTGCTCTTTATTACTAAGCACAGGCTTTTTCCTTTAATTGATAAGGGTAAGGCTAAATTTCACCTTGGTTATGTGAAGAATGTTACTGAAGCAATGATTTTTTTATTAGATAAAAATGGGGCTTTGGAGGGTTCTTTTTTTGTTGGTGATGAAGAGGTTCTTACGGTAAGAGAGGTATTTGATACTCTTGCTAGGGCTTTAAAGGTAAAACCACTACCTAATCTTCCGGCTTGGCTAAAGCCAATAGTGATACGTCTACCTTCTATTGGCAGAAAAATAAGTTTCTTCTCTAAGGACCGGGTTTATAGTTTAGAAAGAATAAAGTCTTTAGGGTTTAAAGTGCCTTTTAAGGCCAGAGAAAGCCTGGCTAAGAGCGCTCAATCTTTTTCAAGGAATTAGCCTATGGAAAATAAAAAAGTACTTGCTTTTGATTTAGGAAGAGTTCTCTTTGACTTTGATTATAATATTGCCTTAGAGAAGATCAAAGATAAAATTGGTGTACCGGTTCAAGAGGTAATTAGAGAATTGTTTGAGAGTGAGTTCGGGTTAAACTTTGAGAGGGGAGAGGCTAGCCCCGATGAGTTTTATTCCCGCTTCAAAAATACCTTTAAAGCAACTTTAAGCTACGAATACTTTGTTGACACTTGGTGTAAGATATTCTCACCTAAAAAAGATGTGATAGGTTTAGTAAGATATCTTAAAGGAAGATATCCTTTATACCTTATCTCTAATATAAATGAACTCCATTTTGAATACCTTTTTAAGGAGTACCGGGAAGTTTTTTCCCTTTTTAATGAGTTGATTCTCTCCTTTAAGATTAAGTCAGTTAAGCCTGAAGGATTAATCTATCAGGTCCTAAAAGAGACGGCCGGGGTAGGTTTTGAAGATATAATCTACATTGATGACCGCAAAGATTTGATTACAAAGGCTAAGGATTTTAACCTACAATGCTTACAATTTACTAGCTTTAATCAGCTGTTGGCCGATTTAAAAAATCTCGGTGTTTCTGTTGGCTAACCCACTTGATTTTTTTATCAACCAACCCTTGCAAAATAATAAAATTTTGATATAGTTAATATAAAGGAGTTAAAAATATGAAAAAGATTATTGGTTTAATTTTAGGTCTATCGCTGATAACAGGGTGCATTCCTGTTCTTATCGGTGCTGGAGTAGTAACTGGCTATAGTTTAAGCAATGCTGCCGCCTCTGGGAATGTAAAGGCAGAGTATCGGGTATTATGGGATCTTTGCTTAGATAAGCTCGAGACGATGGAAGCTGAGATATTAGTTAGCAATGAGTCTAAAGGTGTAATAAAGGCTAAGCTCTCCGAGCATAGCATAGCGATTAAGGTAGACAGTATTAGTTTGGACACCCAGAGGTTAAAACTATCAGCACGTCAACTTTTAATGCCAAAGCCACAATTTGCCCAAAAAATATTTTTAAAGCTAATTTCTGATCTTCAGTGATAAAGAGATTATTTCTCTTAAGTCTTCTTTTAATTCTTTCCTGCAGTCAATTTAATTACTCCCGAATAAAGGTCGTAGAGGTTATTGATGGTGATACCATTAAACTTTCTAACGGAAGACTCTTGCGCTATATAGGTTTAGATACTCCTGAAGTAAGAATAAAAGATAAAGGCGGCGATTTTGAGTATCAGCCTCAACCGTTTAGCTTAGAAGCAAAAGAATTTAACCGAAAGCTGGTAGAAGGAAAAGATCTCCGGATTGAGTTTGACATCGAGAAGGTTGACCGTTATGGCCGGCTCTTAGGCTATTGTTTTGCCGATAATGTCTTTGTGAATGCAAGGTTAATAGAGCAGGGGTATGCTGTTCTCTATACCTATCCGCCGAATGTAAAGTATGTTGATTTGCTTGTGACCGCGCAAAAAAAAGCTCAAAGAACAAAGAGAGGTTTGTGGGGCAGTTTTGCAACCATTGACCATACCCAGGCTGATAAGTACATTAACCAAATAAGAAGCATCCAAGGCCGGGTGGTAGGTACCTATAAATCAGCAAAGTGTGTATTTTTAAATTTTGGCCAGGATTACAGAAGCGATTTTACTATAGTAATCTTTAATAATGCTCTTGGCGCTTTTAACGAAGAAGGCATTGACCCGGAAAGCTTTTATGAAGGGAAAGAAATACGCGTAACCGGAAAAATTCGGGAGTATAATGGACCAGAGATTATCGTCAATAGCCCCTATGAGATAGAAGTATTAGGAGGAGGGCAAAATTAAGAAGAGAGTTATTCGGATTGCAGTCATATTCACACTCTTGCTCGTTGGTTGCATAACCGTATATAACCCAGCTACTGGCCGAAGGGAAAGGCATCTTTTTAATGAGAAATGTGAGATTAACTTAGGCAATAGCTTAGCTAAGCAGATGGTCTTCCGAACCAAGATGGTTAATGATCCTGAAGCTTTAGCTTATCTAAGAGAAATCGGAGAGAGAGTAGCTGCTGCTAGTCACCGCGGTTACCTAGATTATAAATTCTACATTATTGATAGCCAGGAGATAAATGCCTATGCTCTCTTAGGCGGGCATATATTTGTAAACAAAGGGTTAGTTGATTCATTCACCGAACCGGAATTAGCTTTTGTTATGGCTCATGAGGTTGGCCATATCTGTGCTCGGCATGGTTTCAAAAGGTTCCAAGCTGCTTTTGGGCTGCAGCTACTTATGGCGGTCTTATCAGGCCAGCCCAATCAAAAGTCTATTAATAAGTTAATTGCTGAGGTTGATAGGTATGTTTCTTTAGGTTTTTCTCGCAAGGATGAGTATTTGGCTGACTCTTTAGGAGTTACTTATGCTTATCAGTCCGGATTTGACCCTAAAGCGTCTCTTCTTGTTTTTGAGCGATTTGAAGAGATAGAAAAAGAGTATGGCTCTGCTGCTATGCCGGTTTTCCTGCGTAGCCACCCTAAACCTAAAGATCGTTATGTTATGGCAAATACCAAGATAAAGAAGCTTATGAGCAGTGATACATTAGATTCGTCCTCAAAGATGAATGATTTTCGCAAGAGACCTTCAAAGTAGCCCGCTTCTTTACTTCGCGAAAATTTCTCTTAAAAAAAACAGTTTTTAGGGTATAATAATAGCCTAAAATGAATCAGGAAAAATTAGCACAAATAGTATCTTTATGTAAGAGAAGGGGTTTTATCTTCGGCGGTTCGGAGATCTACGGAGGGCTCTCTAGCATCTGGGATTACGGCCCTTTAGGCTCAAGGCTAAAAAAACGAATCAAGGATATCTGGTGGAAGGAGTATGTGGAGAAAAGAGCTGATATCGTTGGTTTAGATAGCAGCATAATCATGAAGGATCAGGTCTTTGTGGCTTCTGGACACCTTGAAGGATTTGCTGATTTACTTGTTGATTGTCCTAATTGCAAGAAGAGATTCCGAGTCGATAAATTAGAGAAGATAGGCAGTACACTCTATAGCTGCCTAGAGTGTGAGCAGGAGATAGATACTAAAAAGAACAAACCCCGCAAGTTCAACCTCATGTTCAAGACCAATATGAGCGCAACTGAGGATGAACCTAATTATGCTTACCTGCGTCCCGAGACCGCCCAGGGGATATTTGTAAATTTCACTAATGTTCTTAATACTACCTCTAAAAAACTTCCCTTGGGCATAGCCCAGATTGGCAAAGCCTTTAGGAATGAAGTTACTACCGGTAGTTTTGTCTTTAGGATGAAGGAATTTGATCAGATGGAGATCGAATACTTTATCCACCCTAAAGAGGCTGATCAGTTTTATAAGTACTGGGTCAAAGAGAGGTTTAATTTCTATATAAAAAGAATCGGCTTGAAGAAAGAAAATTTGAGATTAAGGGAGCATACTAAGGATGAGCTAGCGCATTATGCTAAGTCTTGTACTGATATTGAATTTAAATTCTCATTTGGCTGGAGCGAATTAGAAGGAATAGCCAATAGAGGAGACTTTGATTTAAGTGAACACGCTAGAGTAAGTAAGAAGGATTTATCTTATTTTGATAGTGCCAGAGGTGAGAAGTTTATCCCTTATGTGATTGAACCTTCAGCCGGAGTAGATAGGACATTCTTTGCTTGCTTATCCGATGCTTTCGACAGTGAGGAGGTTAAGGGAAGAACCAGGAATGTTTTGAAGCTAAAGCCGGATTTAGCACCTTATTCAGCAGCGGTTTTCCCTTTATTGAAGAATAAATCGGAAGTAGTTGAGCTTGCAAAAAATATTTTTTGTGATATAAAAGATGAATTGCCTGCCCTTTATGACGATACAGCAGCAATTGGCAAGCTTTATCGCCGCCAAGATGAAATTGGGACTCCTTTTTGCATCACCGTTGATGTAGAAAGTCTAAGTGATCGAAAGGTTACCATTCGGGATAGGGATAGCATGGAGCAGAAGAGGGTTGACAAAACTAAGGTTAAGGAATTTCTTAAACAAAGAGTAAAGTTTGATTGATGCTTCGACGTTGCTCAGTATCAACCTGAGCAAACGAAGTGCGCCGAAGGACGAAGTCGAAGGGTCGATTTATAGGAAGGAGAGGGGAGAGATGGCAAAGAAGTTTGTATATTTTTTCAGCAAGGGAAAATCAGACGGTAACGCTACAATGAAAAATATTCTAGGCGGTAAGGGTGCAAATTTAGCTGAAATGTGCAGCATTGGAGTGCCGGTACCTCCGGGATTTACGATTTCAACCGAAGTTTGTGACTACTATTATAAGCATGGAAGGAAATACCCTGCCGAACTACAGAAGCAAATAGATGCTAATATTGCTATGTTAGAGAAAGCTATGGGCGCAAAGTTAGGTGATTCTAAAAATCCTTTGCTGGTTTCAGTGCGCAGCGGTGCTGCGGTTTCAATGCCTGGGATGATGAATACTGTTCTTAATCTTGGGTTAAATGATGATGCAGTAATTGGCCTTGCAAAGAAAACCGGTAATGAACGCCTTGCTTGGGATGCTTACCGGCGTTTTATTGATATGTTTGGAAATGTTGTTATGGGCGTTGACCATGAGCATTTTGAGGAGAAATTAACACTTATTAAGAAAAAATATAAAGCAAAACAGGATAATGATCTTACAGTTACTCAGCTCAAAGAACTAGTCCGGCACTATAAGAATGTATATAAGAAGTATGTAAAGAACCCTTTTCCGACTGATGCAAAGGAGCAGCTAACGGCCGCAGTTAATGCGGTATTTGGCTCATGGAATATTGAAAGAGCTGTAATTTATAGAAGAATAAATAAGATTACCGGGCTTCTCGGCACCGCAGTTAATGTTCAAGCAATGGTTTTTGGAAATATGGGTAATACTTCCGGAACCGGTGTAGCCTTCACACGTAATCCTTCAAACGGAGAGAAGAAATTCTTTGGCGAGTTCCTTATTAATGCTCAGGGTGAGGATGTAGTGGCCGGGATAAGAACTCCCGAGCCTATAGATCATCTTAGGAGAGAAATGCCGAAAATTTACAAACAGCTTGATAGCATAAAGGGAAAACTCGAGAAACACTACAGAGATATACAGGATGTAGAATTTACCATACAGGAAGGCAGGCTTTTTATGCTTCAGACACGTACCGGAAAACGTACCGGACTTGCAGCAGTTAAGATTGCTTACGATATGGTAAAAGAAAAAATGATTGCACCCCAGGAAGCTCTTATGCGGATTGAAGGCGAACAGCTTAATCAGCTTCTTTTTCCAATCTTTGATCCTGCAGCTGCGAGTAAAGCTAAAAGAATCGCCAAGGGCCTTCCGGCTGGGCCAGGCGCTGCCTCAGGACATGTTGTGTTTACAGCTGAAGATGCAGAAGCCTGGAAGAAAAAAGGAAAAAAGGTTATTCTTGTCCGTCATGAGACCTCTCCGGAAGATGTGGGTGGAATGGATGCTGCTGAGGGAATATTGACTTCAACCGGCGGAATGACTTCACATGCGGCTGTAGTTGCCAGAGGCTGGGGTAAGTGTTGTATTGCCGGATGCAGCGCTTTGAATATTAACTACTCTAAAAAACAAATATCGGTTGGGAAAGTTATAGTCAAGGAGGGTGATTATCTTTCATTAAACGGTACAACTGGAGAGGTTATATTAGGCCATGTAAAATCCACAACTAGTCCGGTAATTGCTGGTTTTGTTGAAAATAATCCTGCTGCCAAGAAGAGTCCAATTTACAAGATGTTTGTTCAGGTAATGAAATGGGCTGATCAATACCGAAAACTTAACGTTCGCACTAATGCTGATACACCTAAGGATTCAATGGCAGCTCGGAGATTAGGTGCTGAAGGCATTGGCCTTACCAGAACCGAACATATGTTTTTTGAAGGAGAGAGAATTTGGGCTGTTCGTGAGTTTATTTTAGCCCAGGACAGTAAAACAAGAGAGGCAGCTCTTAAGAAATTGTTACCTTACCAGAAAAAAGACTTTGAGGGGATTTTTAAGGAAATGGATGGACTTCCGGTGACAATACGGCTTCTCGATCCGCCACTGCATGAATTTCTGCCTAATGATGCAGATGGACAAAAAGAAATGGCTAAACGCTTGAAAATCTCACCGGCAAAGGTAGAGGATCTTGTTAAAAAATTACACGAGTTAAACCCGATGCTTGGCCATCGCGGCTGTAGATTATCGATTACTTATCCTGAGCTTTGCCTGATGCAGACAACAGCGATTATCGAAGCAGCTTGCAATATGGCCAAGGCGGGGATTAAAGTCCTTCCTGAAATTATGATTCCGCTTATTGGTACAGTCAACGAATTTGAATATCTGGAGGCGATTGTTCGAAAAACTGCCGAGAGCATTATTAATAAATCGAAATTAAAAGTAGAATATACAGTAGGAACAATGATTGAAATTCCTCGGGCAGCGTTAACTGCTGATAAGGTTGCCTCAAAGGCTGAATTTTTCTCTTTTGGGACAAATGATCTTACCCAGATGACCTTCGGCTATAGCCGTGATGATGCCGGAGTTTTTCTACCGGAATATATAGAAAAGAAAATTCTACCCGATGATCCATTTCAGACAATTGATCAGGAAGGCGTCGGGCAGCTTGTAAAAACAGCTGTAAACTTAGGCAGAAAAACAAATAAGAAGCTTAAGTGCGGTATATGCGGAGAGCACGGAGGAGATCCGGAATCGGTTAAGTTTTGCCACAAAGCCGGCTTAAATTACGTTAGCTGCTCCCCTTACAGGGTTCCGATTGCCAGGCTAGCTGCTGCTCAGATAGCAATACAAGAGAAGGGTAAGAAGAGAAAATAGAAAGGTTTTAGGAAAATATGGAAGCAATTAAAGCTTATCTAGAGAGGATCAAAGACCTTCCAATATTAAAGAAAAAGGAAGAGATTGAATTTATTCGGAAAGCCAAGCGGGGTAGCCGGGCAGCTCGGCGTAAAGTAATTAATTGTAACTTAAAGCTAGTTGTAAGCATTGCCAAACACTACTCTCACCATAACCTTTCTTTAATGGATTTAATTGCTGAAGGCAACATCGGCCTTATGCGGGCTATTGATAAGTTTGATGCCCGTAAAGGTTACCGTTTTTCTACCTATGCTGCTTGGTGGATACGTCAAGCAGTAACCCGGGCCCTTATCGATCAAGGTAAGACTATTCGTGTTCCGGTTTACATGAGTGAGCTTATTGCAAAGCATAAACGGGCTAAAGAGGCCTTACGTCAGAAACTAAGCCGGGAGCCTCGACGAGGCGAAGTTGCCAAGCGTCTGAAGGTAAGTGTAGATAGGGTGGCTGAGATTGAGCTTTGGACTCAGAAGAAGTCTTCCCTAGATGCACCAGTAGGTGGTGACGGGGATTCACAGCTTGCTGATTTTATTGCTAACGATGAAAGTGCGATGACAACCTCGACTGCAGATGACATCTTTAATCGCGAAAAGATAGAGGAACTTCTTAGTTTTACTACGGGGCGCGAAAGATTAGTTTTAGATTTACGTTTCGGGATAACTAATGGCAGACCCCATACTCTAGCTGAGGTAGCTAAAGCGTTAAAGGTATCTCGAGAAAGAATACGGCAAATTGAAAAAGATGCTCTTAAGAGGCTGCGCACTTATGTTGTTGACCAACAGAAGAAGAAGATAGAAACCTAAGGGGAAGATTTTTATGAAGCTAGAAAAACATATCCGTGATATTCCTGACTTCCCTAAAAAAGGTATTCTTTTTAAAGATATAACTACCTTGCTTAATAATAAAAAAGCATTCAAAAAAGCAGTCAATGATATGGCCACGGCTTTAGGAGAAAAAAAAATCAATTATATTGTAGCTGCAGAATCCCGAGGCTTTATCTTTGGCTCAGCCTTAGCTTACCGGTTAAATTGCGGGTTTGTTCCAATAAGAAAACCCGGTAAACTTCCGGCAAAAACTTACTGCTATACCTATTCCTTGGAGTATGGCGAGGATTCATTAGAGATTCATCGCGATGCTTTTCCTCCCGGTTCAAGAGTCCTGGTTTTAGATGATCTATTGGCTACCGGAGGGACTGCTTTAGCTTCGGCAAAGCTAGTTGAAAAACTAAAAGGAAAAGTTACAGCGATTATCTTTCTCATTGAGTTGACCTTTCTAAAAGGGCGAAATAAATTAAAGAAATACCCGGTACTCTCTCTAATCAAGTATTAAAATAATTTAGCCCCTATAGCTCAAATGGACAGAGCACGGCCCTCCTAAGGCTGGGATCCCTGTTCGACTCAGGGTGGGGGCACGATAAAAATGTTGACAAGATAGTTAGTTAGGATAGAATAAATTTGTTCTTTGGAAGTTGGAATTATTTTTTTCGGTGCCGTAAGGCATAATAGGGAACTCCGTGAGAATCGGAGACACTCCCGGTGCTGTAATCCCGTCCGCCTTAGGCGGAAGCTCGTTTAACATTATTGAGGTCACTACCCGAGATAGGGTGGGAAGACTGTTAAAAGGGCGGGAAAGTCAGAAGACCTGCCGAGAAGAATTAAGTTTAGGTTTTACGCGGAATAATAGCCTAAAATTTTTTATTTCCGGGCCAAGAAAACAGGGTGCACCCCGACATAACAGTCGGGGTTTTATTTTGTCCAATGAAGAAAGTAATTTTACTTATCAACTTAGTTTTAGTATTCACTCCTTCTCTGCAAGAAACCTCAATATCTTCTGAGGTTACCCAACAGAGAATTATCTCAATTGCTCCGGCTACTACAGAGATTCTATTTAGTTTAGGCTTGGACGATGAGATTGTGGGTGTGACTACATTTTGCAACTACCCCGAAGAGACTCAAAACAAAGAGAGAGTAGGTACATTTAGTCAGCCAGGTATCGAGAGAATCCTATCCTTAAGGCCAGATATAGTCTTTGCTACTGGGCTAGAGCAGGCATCCGTTGTTGATAAGTTGAGAAAAGTAGGATTAAAGGTTTATGTTAGCGACCCGGCAAGTTTCAAAGAGTTATTTCGTTCAATAAGGGAAATTGCAAAGCTTATTCATAGAGAGCAGGAAGCTGACTCATTAATTGGCCAGATGGAATCAAGGATTAAGCGAATTAATGATAAGGTTAAGCTTATCCCCCAAGAGAAGCGGCTGAGCGTATTTATTGAAATCGGGATTGATCCTTTGATGAGTGCGGGTAAAGGCTCTTTTATCGATGAGCTAATTACTCTAGCCGGAGGCATAAATATAGCTAGTGATCTTTCCCGAAGCTATAGTTATTTTAGTAGTGAACAGGTATTGAGGCGTAATCCCGACTGCATTATTCTTGGCTATATGGATAAAGAATGGGATAAGGCAGAAGTCAAAGATAGGTTAGGTTGGGAGAATATTTCAGCAGTAAAGAATAATCGTATATATAGCGATATAGACCCAAATCTTTTTTTTCGACCTGGGCCGAGGTTAGTCGAAGGCCTAGAGGTAATCTATGAAAGGTTGTATTTAAATGAACTTAAGTAACCAAAAAAAAATTTTAATATTATTTTTGATCTTATTAGTTGGTATAGCCTTGGGGATTTGTTATGGTTCGGTAAAGATCCCTCTCCGAGAGCTATTTTCTCAGGCTAATCGAAATATCTTACAATTACGCTTAGCAAGAATTGTGCTTGGTCTGCTTGCCGGAGCTGGATTAGGTATTTCAGGGACAGTATTGCAAGCGATCCTACGAAACCCACTTGCTGAACCTTATTTACTGGGGACTTCAAGCGGAGCTGGGTTTGGTGCTGCCTTAGGAATATTCTTAGGGCTTTCAGCTAGCTTTCTTCCTTTAACCGCATTTGCTGGCGCCCTATTAAGTATTATTCTAGTATACAATCTGGCCAGACAAAATGGGAGGATTTCCGCTCAGTCACTTATTTTGTCCGGGGTAATTGTAGCGATAGCTGTCTCAGGGCTAATTGTATTTTTGGTCTCTATATCAAGCAACCAAGCTTTACGTGGAATACTCTGGTGGTTATTAGGTAGTTTAGAAATTTATAATTTTAAACTTCTTTTAATAGTTGGTGCTATAGTTGGGCTGGGAATTGTGCCGATTTTTATCCTATCGCAAGATTTGAATGCCATAAGTATTGGCGAAGAGGAAGCTATACATTTAGGTATAGAGATAGAGACGGTAAAAAAAATATTATTCGTTGTAACTGCCTTAATTACCGGAGCCTTAGTTTCAGTTACCGGAATAATTGGATTTGTCGGTCTAATTATTCCCCATATGATGAGAATGGTTGTCGGTCCTAATCATAAAATTCTTATTCCAGCAACTTGTTTGGCTGGAGCAGCATTCTTAATTTTATCCGATACCTTAGCCCGTAGCCTTTTTCCACCTATTGAGATCTCTATCGGGGTTATTACCTCTTTAGTCGGGGCGCCAATTTTTATATTTTTGTTGAGAAGAGAACAGAGAGTTAAATAGTCTATGAGTGTTTTGTTAAAAGTGAATAATTTATCTGGTGGTTACGGCCAAGAGCCAGTGATAAAAGATGTTTCTTTTGATGTAAAAAGGGGTGATTTCTTAGGAATCATTGGCCCTAATGGTTCAGGTAAATCTACCTTGCTTCGGTTAATGAGTAAAGCTCTTTATCCCCAGGAAGGAAGAGTAGATTTTGAGGATAAAGATATAAGAAGAATAAAGCTTAAAGAGCTCTGTCAGAAGATTGCCTTTGTCTCTCAAGAGACCCTGATTAATTTTTCATTTACGGTTTGGGAAATTGTGCTTATGGGGCGAACTCCGCACCTTAGGCGACTTCAATTTGAAAGCAGTAAAGATTTAGCAATTGCTAAAAAAGCTCTTTCATCGACAGACTCATTACAGTTAAAAGCTAAACAAATAAATCAATTGAGTGCTGGAGAACGCCAGAGAGTTATTATTGCTAAGGCTTTAGCCCAGGAGCCAATTCTTTTGTTGTTAGATGAGCCGACTTCGCACTTAGATATTGGGCATAAGATTCAGATATTGGACTTACTAAAGAAGCTGAATAAAGATACTGAGCTTACAATAATTTTAGTTATACATGATTTGAACCTGGCCAGTGAATATTGTAGCCGACTTATCTTGCTTAATCAGGGAGGGGTATTTAAAGATGGTGAGCCTTCTTCGGTCTTGACTTACCAGAATATCGAAGCAGTTTATAAGACTGCTGTGGTAGTAAATAAAAATCCTTTTTCTTCTAGACCATATGTAGTATTAGTTTCAAAGGAAAATAAATGCCGACAACATTAATTTTAATAAGACATGGGCAAACTGATTGGGGCCAGCAAAGAAGGTATTGTAGTTTTACCAATATCGAATTAAATGCCGCTGGCAAGAGTCAAGCTGATAAGCTTTCGCAAAGATTGGGCCGGGAAGTAATCGATAAGATTTATTCAAGCGATATCAAAAGGGCATATCAATTTGCTGGTTTAATCTTGAAAAACCCCTCCATTGAGAAGCTTAAAAGTTTTAGGGAGGTAGATTTTGGCCATTTTGAGGGTTTAACTCATCACGAGATTATGGATAAGTACTCGGGAGTTTACCAAAATTGGCTGAATAATCCTTATGATGTTAATATTCCCGGCGGTGAGAGTTTAAAAGATTTAGCAAAGAGAGTAAGGGGCTCACTGGAGGAGATCCTGTCTTTAAATTCCGGCTTAACTATTGCAATTTGTACTCACGCTGGCCCGATAAGAGTAATCTTATCTGATGCCCAGGGCTTGGGGTTGGATAAGATTTGGCAGGTAAAGGTAGATTGTGCTAGTTTAAGTAGAGTTGAATTTATTAATGGTAAGGCCAAAGTGATCGCGGTAAACGATATTGGACATTTAAATGGGTAAGATTACTTTTATAGTTGGCGGAGCAAGAAGCGGTAAGAGTACTCAGGCTGTTAAATTAGCAAAGGCAATAAATAAAAAGGTTGCTTTTATCGCTACCTGTCTGCCTTGTGATAAAGATATGAGTAAGCGGGTTGCACTTCATAAGAAGGTCCGGCCTTCTGCTTGGTCGGTTTTTGAGGAGCCAAGAGATATTACTTCTTTGATAAAGTTAAAAAAAATAGGTTCTAAGTTCGATATTATTATTATTGATTGCCTTACTCTTTTTGTATCTAATCTTCTCCTAGAAGGTTTTAAGGGCAGCATTGTTGAGGAGAGGGTAGATGAGATGCTGAAAACTCTTAAATCAATAGGGGCTAAGTCGATTATTGTCGCTAATGAGGTTGGTCTCGGTGTACATCCCAGGACCAGGCTCGGAAGAAAGTTTAGGGATTTAGCCGGAAGAGTAAATCAGATTGTGGCTAGTAAGTCTGATAAAGTGCTTTTTATGGTTTCAGGATTGCCCCTGGAGCTTAAGGCCTGCCTGCCGGCAGGCAGGGAGGAAAGTGATGAGAAAAATAGAAAATACTATAAGAGAGATTAGCGAGATTAACTCTGATTTTATCAACAAGGCTCAATGCCGATTGGATAATTTGACTAAACCCCAAGGAAGTTTGGGTAGGCTAGAGGAGTTAGCTAAGCTTATTGTCGGTATTACTGAAAAAGAAGATCCGACTTTGGCGAAAAAGGTTATTTTTACCTTAGCCTCTGACCATGGGGTAGCAGATGAGGGGGTGAGCGCTTTTCCTAAAGAAGTTACTGCACAGATGGTTTATAATTTTCTAAATGTCGGTGCCGGAATAAATGTTTTAGCCAATCACGTTGGAGCAAGGGTTGTGGTTGTGGATATGGGAGTTGCTGCTGATTTAGAACCCAAAGCAAATTTAATTATCAAGAAGGTAAACTATGGTACTAAAAATATGGCAAAAGAGCCAGCAATGACCAGGGAGGAAGCCATAAGATCGATTGAGGCTGGAATTGAGCTCTTTGAAGATGAATTTGAAATAGGAGTTGATATCGTTGGAACTGGTGATATGGGCATTGCCAATACTACCGCTAGCAGCGCTTTAACAGCAGTTTTTACTGGCAAATCAGTTGAAGAGATTACCGGGCGAGGCACTGGCGTTGATGACGATACTTTTAAGAATAAAATAGAAGTTATTAAAAGAGCTCTTGAGTTAAATAAGCCAAACCCAAAAGATCCTATCGATGCCCTTTCTAAAGTGGGTGGTTTTGAAATTGGAGGATTAGCCGGAATAATTCTCAGGGCGGCTTCGAAGAGAGTTCCAATAGTAATAGACGGTTTTATCTCCGGAGCTGCCGCATTACTGGCTTATCAATTAGAGCCAAAAGTTAAAAACTATATGATTGCTGCTCATTGTTCCCTAGAGCAGGGGCACAGAGTAGTTCTTAATCATATTGGCCTTAAGCCAATATTGGATTTAAATTTGCGCCTGGGGGAAGGCACTGGCGCAGCTTTGGGGATAAATATTGTTGAAGCTAGTATCAAGATTATAACTGAAATGGCTACCTTTAAAAGTGCAGCGGTTTCTCAAGAGTCGCAAAAACAGGAAGCTAAATCTTAAAAAGGGTTAACGGATGAAGAAATTCTTAGTTGCTTTACAATTTTTAACAATTTTCCCGGTGAAGATTAAGTCCAAGGTGATGCCGGAAGATATTGGTAGATCTTTAGCCTACTTTCCTTTGGTCGGTCTATTATTAGGTCTCTTACTATCACTGAGTTTATCTATCTTAAGCCCTTTGCCAAGGCTAGTTAGCGGAGCATTGATCTTAGCAATTTCAATTATTATTACCGGAGGAATCCATTTAGATGGCTTTGCTGATACTTGTGATGGTCTTTATGGGACTAATCTTCCTGAGAGGAGATTAGCGATAATGAAAGATAGCCGGGTTGGAGGCATGGGGGTTATTGGCCTGATAAGCCTATTACTTATTAAATTTGCTTTGATTGCGAGCATACCAATAGATTTTCTTTGGAAAGCCCTAATTGTTATGTTGGTCTTTTCTCGGTGGTCTCAGGTTTTGGCTTGTTTTTCATCTCCCTATGCATGCAAAGAAGGCAAGGGCAAGTATTTTGTAGAGGGAGCTAAGGAAAGAGAAATTTTTATTGCCAGTTTATTTACCTTAGGGCTATTTTTAATCTTAATACAGATTAAGAGTATTATCCTGTTTCTTATGTCTTTATTGGTAGTATTAGTATTTATAAAATGGGTAAGAGTAAAGATTAAAGGAATGACTGGAGATACTGTGGGGGCAGTAAATGAAATTGCCGAAGTAGCGGCCCTTTTTTTCTTTTTAGTTTTAATAAAGTAAACCGATAAACGAAGGAGGTATTAGGATGAAGAAGAAAACATTGAAAAAAGAAACAGTCAAGAAGGGAAAAACCCCAGTTTCTTACCGTTTAAAGTGTAAGAGAACTGCTAATGGGTTATCACATTACGTGCCAGCAGAGAAGAAGGCACTAGTATAATTTCGTAGACTTTTAAATAGGCTTTAATTCTATTGAGGGATGAGTATGATACATATCCTCTGGATAGCGACAAGGAGAGCTTTATGCAAGGCACTAATTTAAACGAAAAACTACTACAGAGAGAGGATATTAGTAGAGGTAATAAGTTATTGATTGATCCCGACAATGTATTTTGGGCTCTTACCTTCGGTAAAAGTATCAATAAAGACGCTGGTCAGAAGGTGTTTTCATTATACGCCAGGATGAAGAACAAACTTGATGTTTCGATGCATGACTTCAGGTTTAAAATGAAGCTGAATTCAGTTTATATTAACCCTACCGATAGGTGTAATGCTGATTGCCCCTATTGCTATGTTCCGGCATCAAGAAGAAAAAAGGGGAAGGATTTAAGCGAGAAAGGTCTTCTCTATATTCTAGATAAGATTGACCGATATTTTCGTAATAATCCTAATTATCCCAAGATTAAACCAATAATCATATATCACGGCAGCGAACCTCTTTTAGTTAAAGATAGAATATTCTCTTCAATCGAGAAGTTCAAGAAACGATTCCATTTCGGGATTCAGACTAATGCTATTTTGTTAACCAAGGCTGATGTTGAATTCTTAACGGCTCATAAGATAAGTGTAGGTATATCTTTAGATTCTATTAACCAAGGAGTGAATGATTATACCCGGAAATCTTCCCGAGGCAGTAATTATAAAAAAGCAATTCAAGCCCTTAAGTGGTTCAATGGCTATGGGGGTTTAAATATCATTGCAACTATCACTAAGCACAATGTAGAAGACCTTACTAAGCTAGTCAGTTTCGCCCACTCTAAGAAAGTACCGTGCATCCTTCTTAATCCAGTAAGAGCTACTCGAAAATCTACTCAAAAGTTACGCCCAAGCCAAGAAGATTTAACTAAGAATTTCATAAAAGCGGTTAAAAAGGCTATTGATCTATCAAAAAGTTCAGGCCGGAGGATAATCATTGGTAATTTTTCTAATATTATCTTAGGCATAGTAGCTCCCTTAGCCCGCAGGCTTATGTGTGATATCTCGCCTTGTGGTGGCGGAAGGTGCTTTTTCGCTATCACTGCTGGTGGGAATATAATTCCTTGCGGGGAGTTTATAGCCCTTAAGGAGTTTTATGGTGGCAATATCTTTAGCTCATCAATAAAAAAAGCTATCAACTCAGCTCCATTTAAAAAAGTAAGGTCAAGAATGGTCGAGAAGATTCCAGAGTGTGATACTTGTGCCTATCGAAATATTTGTGGAGCACCTTGTCCGGCTGAAGTCTACTCTTTATCAAAAGACCTAAACACAAAGTCACCTTACTGTGATTTCTACAAGGATATAATAAACTATGCTTTTAAATTAATTAGTGAAGATAAGACCAAGCACCTTTTCAGAAGAGAGGCTTTGGAAAATATTAGATATGAATACAGGCTTTAAAAGTGAATAATTTAATGACTATATCTTCTTGGAGCGGGGGAAAGGATAGCTGCCTTGCTTGTTATAAAGCTATAAAAAATGGCCAGCCAGTAGAATACCTCCTTAATTTTATATCTCGAGAGTCTAAACGCGGGTGTTTTCATGGAATTGAGTCTAAGCTCCTAAATTTACAGGCTGAGGCGATAGGTATTCCTCTGATTCAAAGAGAAGTTAGTCCTGATATGAAGAAATATGAAGAGGAGTTTAAACAAGCAGTTTCTGAACTAAAGATCAAAGGTGCAAAAAGGATGGTTTTCGGAGACATTTATTTAGAAGAACACAAGAGTTGGGTTGAGCGGGTTTGCCGGGAAGTGAAAATAGAGCCTTTGGAGCCATTATGGGGTATTCCACCGGAAGAAATTGCGATGGATTTTATCAGCCGGGGATTTAAGGCAGTTATTGTCAGCTGCAAAGCTGCTTCCTTAGGTGAAAAGTTTATTGGCAGTTATTTCGACAATAACTTTTTAGAAAAACTTAAGGAACGGAATATCTGCCCTTGCGGAGAGAATGGTGAATTTCATACTTTTGTTATTGACGGCCCGATATTTAATAAGAAGATCGAGATAACAGAAAGTCAGGCGATTTTTAAAAAAGGATTTTGGGAGCATTGGTTTTTAGATATTAAGAATTATCAACTTAAAGAAAAGGAGGTGTCAATAACATAATTTTAGTTTTTTTGGGGTAGGCAACATTTAATCTGATTTAAGGGAGCCGGAAACTGAGATATTTTTTGGTTTCCTTACCAAATAGGTAAAAGAAGTGAAGGTGAGATTCCTTCCGCTGTCCCGCAACGGTAATATCTAAATAAAATTAACTAAGATGAGCCCGGCCGATTACTTATTATGGAAGTATTTCCGAGGAGAGAAAAAGGAGGAAGAACTGTGAAACAAGTTGGTTTAATAAATTTAATTGTTTATTGTTTATTTTTCTTGACTAGTATCAATTTAGCAGCTCAAGATGCTGATGGTCCTTATTATACTATTGATTTAAATGAGATTGTAGTTACTGCCTCGCGGATAGAGCAGGACTATAGCGATTCTACCCAAAATATAAGTATTATTAGCAAAGACGATATTGAGGCTAGCGGGATAACTGAGGTTACTGAAATCTTGGATTTATTGCCTTCAGTCGATATATTGGAATATGGCTCGGTTGGCTCTAGCCGTTCAGTCCATACCAGAGGGGCTTCATCGAGCCAGACCCTTACTCTTGTGGATGGGAGGCCAATCAATACTCCCCGCGATGGGGCTACAGATTTTAACCAAATCTCCCTTTCCAATATTGAAAGAATCGAAGTTCTGCGCGGTCCTGCTAGCAGTATGTATGGAGCCGGTGCTGTAGGGGGGGTTATCAATATCATTACCAAGAGTGGGGAAGATGAGATACAGGCTAAGTTTTTAAATAAATTCGGCTCTTTTAATACAACGCTGTCTTCTTTAACCCACGGGTACAAGATTAATGACTTTGATTATTTTATAGCTTATGACTACTTAGCTTCTGATGGTCATAGAACTAATTCCGACTACTCAAGCAACAATATAAATACAAAGTTTGGCTATCAGTTAGATGAAGACAACCATATTAGTCTATCTAGCGGATATTATGATTCTGATGTGGGAACTCCTGGTTTACTTTCCAATGTGGATGAAAACGATCGGCAAGAAACATCCAAAAAGTACCTCGATCTAACCTATAACGGAAAAATGCTCGAAGGACAAGACATATTGGTGAAGTTATTTCATAATACCGATCGGCTAGAATTTATCGAGACACCAGAACCTATGGATAAAAATACCCATCAAACTAAGATCTACGGCGTAGATACACAAATTTCACAAACTTTATTTGATGTTTTTCGTACCGCAATAGGATTAAGTTACCAAGAGCACAGGCTTAACAGCTCAAACAGCGGCAAACATACATACGATTTAAAAGGTACTTATCTTGAATCAGAAGTTGATATTTTTGATAAAAGCTGTTTAAAACTTGGTGTTCGCTGGGATGACTATTCAAATTTTGGAGATAGAATCAGCCCTAGCGCCAATTTAAACTTCTGGTTATTTGATAAGATAAAAGTCCATGCTCTAGCGGCCAAATCATTCCGTGCGCCCACATTTAATGATCTTCATTGGCCTCAAGAGGACTGGGGTATTTGGGGTGGTGTTGAAGGGTCCCCTAATCTTGGTCCAGAGAAAGCTGTTTCTTATGAGGTAGGAATGAGTGGATATTTTTTGGAAAGATTTAAGACAGACCTTACTTTTTTCAAGACCAATTTTGAGGATCTGATAGAATGGACAGTTGATGATTCTTGGTGGTGGCGGCCGCAAAATTCTAGCTCAGCCACAACAGAAGGAGCTGAACTAGAAACGGAGTTTGTTTTACGGGAACACCTCAAGGCCAATCTTAACTACACATATCTAGAAGCTAAAAATAAGGAGACTGGAAAGTGGTTGATATATCGGCCCCGGCATCTATACAAATTAAAATTATTATATTCACCAACTTCCAAATGTGAAATTGGCTTAAGTGCCATACACAAAACAAAACGGTTTGCGAACGCAAGTAATACAAGCTTTCTTAAGCATTACACAATAATGAATTTTAATTGCACTTATAAAGTTAATGACTTTCTTCAAATTTTGTTTGAGGCCAAGAACGTCTTTGACCGGATGTATCAGGAGGAAAGAGATTATTCTATGCCGGGAAGAGCATTCTACGGAGGGGTTAAGTTGACTTTTTAGATGGTTCTTTAGAAGTTTCGAGTAACTACTTGCTTTTATAAGAATATTCCATGGAATTCATCAAAATACCGCCTTGTAATATTCGTTATTTTTGATATAATATTTTTGATGGAGTGCGAAGAGATTAAAAAAATAATCCCTAAGTATTTTCAACATACTGCTAGCGCTGAAGAAATTCAAGTAGTAGAAGAGCATCTTTGCGTCTGCCATGATTGCCGCACGGTTTTGGGCGAGCTAATGGATAAGGCTTCAGAGGCTGAAGAGGCAGCAGAAGCTCATTCACAAGAGCAAGCAGAACCTCTTCCGAAAGAGAAGGCAAAGCCTCCTCTTGAGGAAGAGAAAGAGGAGCCTCCGAAAGAGAAGGCTGAAGAAAAGAAGGAAGAAGAGGTGCCAGCTCCTGGAGCCAAAGAGATAGAGGAGAAGCGACCGGAGGAAAGTCCTGAGGAGCGAGGTCTCCCCAAAAAGGGACGTAGTGAAGGGGAAGAAGATTTGGAGTACTTCCCCGGAGAGGATCTTGAGGCTTCAATGGATAAGGTTGATGATATTTTAGGAAAAACTGAACCAGCTAAGGGAGACTCCGGAGATAAACCCAAAGAAGTAGAACCTATTGCTCAGGATAAGGAAGAAGAGAAGGCGGAAGAGACAACAGAAGAAAAGGAAGAAGTATCCGAACCTATTTTAGAGGAAAAGGAAGATGAAGATTCTTCTTTTGAGATAATATCAGATTCTCCTGTAATCTCTAAACAGGAACTTCCTGCTGAGAGCGATATAGAAACTTTAGGCACAAAAGATCTTGAGCCGGTCGCAGAGGATGCTAAAGAGCCTGAAGAAAAAACAGAGCTTCCTCCGGAAGAAGAGAAGGCGGAAGAGACAACAGAAGAAAAGGAAGAAGTATCCGAACCTTCATCAGAAACCGGCATAGAACTTAAAGAAGAGAAACCAGAAGAACCGGCGCCAAAAGAAGAAGGTGCGGTGTCTTTAGAAGAAGGTGGGGAGAGCCAGGAGTCATTAGAAGAGGTATCCCATTCTCTGGACGGGATGCCCTTAGAGAAGAGTAATGCAGGTCTTCTAGAGTACTTATGCTTAGTCGCTGGTTTGGGTGTTTTGGGATTTCTAACCTATCTTCTTTTAAAAGGTTAATCCAGTGAAGTTTATATTTCTTGGCATTGTGCAGGGGATAACCGAGTTCCTGCCGATAAGTAGTTCCGGGCATCTATTTCTCATACAAAAATTACTAAAAATAGAGGGAGATCTTCTTCCTTTTTTTGTTTTTCTGCACTTAGCAACACTTCTAGCTATAATTGTCTTTCTTTTTAAGAAGATCAAACTATTTTTTAAAGCAAGACCTCTGTTGAATATTCTTCTAATCACCTTAATAAGCGGAATTATGGGATTAGGGATTAGATTTTATCTTAAGGAGTTCTTGGGCAGTACATTTATGCTAACTTTCTGCTTTTTAACTAATGCCGGAATATTGCTTAGCATCCGGCCTTCTTCGGGGGAAAGAAATATTAGTAGCATAAATTTTAAAGATGCTCTTTTTTTAGGCTTCTTGCAGGGGTTTTCTCCCTTGCCGGGTATATCCCGTTCCGGCATTACTATTGCCGGATTATTAAGAAGAGGCTTTAAGCGCAGCGAAGCTTTTATTCTCTCTTTTTTAATGGCAATCCCTCTTATCATCGGTGCTTTTTTTGTTGAGTTTAAAGAATTGGGTCAGAGTAATCTTTCTTTGCAAAATATGGGCTTGGGGCTTGTAGCTGCTTTTGTTTTCGGATTATTGGCTTTAAGTTTGGTTAGGAAAACCTTAATAAGTAAGAAGTTTAAAAACTTCGCTTATTATTGTTTAATATTGGCTTTACTTACTCTAATCGTATGAGAATTCAGATTAAAATAAAAGAGGGGGTAGCAATTTTAGAGCTAGAAGGCAGTATTGGCATTGATGCCTCAGACTTTGTTGAGACTGTAGGCTGGGTTCTTAACCATCAGACCAAAGATATCATTTGTAATTTTGAAAGCGTAAACTTGGTTGACTACGTAGGAGTATCTTTGATCTCAGTTATATACAAGAATATCTTAAACCACAAGGGAAGAATTGAGCTATACAATGTTCCTTCGCATGTAATGAGGTTATTCTCAATTGTTGGCCTGGATAGAATATTTAAATTCCATATTAGCGAAGAGCAGGCCTTAGAAGCGATTAAGCATGAGCGAGAGATGGAACGGCTAGCTAATGAGCCTTTAAGGAGGAGATTTGAACGGATACCTTTTAACGCTACTATTGAATACAGGCAAAAACTTCTCAAGGACCAACCATTCTATAAGGGCAAGATAGTAAATCTAAGCGCTGAAGGGGTATTTATCGTTAGCGATAAGATATTTTCGATAGGAGATTTATTGGCTACCCGAATAAATCTTCAGCCTCAGCCAGGAATTATAGAGGCCGATGTTAAGGTAGTTTGGCTAGCTGATAAAGAGATTCAGCCTGAGGATTATCCAGGGATGGGCTTAGAATTTTACAATATAACTCCTGAAAAACAGGAGAAAATTGCCCAATTCGTAGAAAAGTATTTTACTCACCCCAGCCGTTAGCAATTCCCAGATAGTCTTGACAGAGGAGAATCTTTGGTTAAAATATGACGAAGTCATTTTTACTGGTTTAGAAGTAATAAAGGAGGGTGTATGCCATACGATAGCAGTTTAGACGAGCAATTGTTTTCTAACTCTTGGGAAGGCGAAGGAACCAAAATTACCGTTAGCGTCTACTCCTATAATAAGGGAGCCAGGAAGCTACAGATTACCCGAGAGAATCAAACTAACGAAGGTGGATACAGATTTACTAAGTTAGGCCGTTTAGCCAAAGAAGAAGCCGAAGGGATCTTGCCTTTGATTCAGGAAGCTTTAGCTAAAATGTAAGAGAACCTCTTCTTAGGTAAGATTTAATAATATGGAAGATAAGAAAAAGGCCTCGCGGAGCGATAACAAAGAGATTCGGCTTCAGCGCCAAGCCAAAAGCTTTAAGCTAAGCCAACTAGGAAACTATAAAACCGGATACACCGGCGATGACTTTCTCGTTGATTTAATTAAATACTTTGACCAAGAGGTTGATTTTAACTTAGATAAGATACGCAAGGAAATAGAGCAGCCTCAGAGGTTAGCCCGCCTTATTGCCAAGGCAAAAGAAAAGAACACCCACCCTGTAGTTGAATTCGTAGAAGAACTCTTTAAGGATTTAGCTTCCTAGAGAGTTTTTCTTTAACCAGGTTACTTACCTTTTTGGAATCAGCTTGGAGGCCTACCCTGGCTAAGACTTCTTTCATGACTTTGCCCATATCTTTCATTGAAGAGGCGGAGAGTTCGCTTATTACTGCATTAACAATCTCTAAAATTTGAGCTTCTTCTAGGGGTTTAGGCAGGTATTCGTTAAGAATAGCAAGTTCTCTTTCTAGGCCTTTGAGAAGATCAGTACGCTCAGATTTAGCAATGCTTTCTTTAGCATCCTGAAGCTTTTTTTGGGCTTTTTTCAATACTGCTAAGACTTCGTCATCCTCAAGCTTATCCTTTTTAAGGTTAATAGCCTGGTTCTTTATATCAGCCCGGATAAGGCTTAAGAAATCAATCTTTTGCCTATCTTTAGCTTTAAGAGCTTGGATGTAGTCTTGATAAATCTTATCTTCTAACATAATGCAGAGATTATATCATAATTTTTACAAATATGTGATATAATTTTACTTATTAACAAACTGTATCCCGTTTCGCTAAAGATGTGTCAAAATTCCCTGTGGTAATCTTGACACGCTCAACGGGATCAATTCGGCTACACGTTTTTTACAAAAAACGTAAGTCTCATTGAGGAGGTTCCAATGCAGGTAAAGGATATAATGACTAAAGACCCGGTTGCTGTTACTCCGGCTACAGATGTACATGCTTTAGCAGAGTTATTTGTTGAAAAGAATATAAACGGTGCTCCGGTAGTAGATGATAATGGTACCTTATTAGGCATTGTTCAGGAGGAAGGGGTAATCTTTCAGGATAAGAAGGTGCACTTGCCTACATTTTTACATATTTCCTTAGGGTTTCTGACCTTAGGGGTGAAGAAGTACGAAGAAGAGATAAAAAAGGTTACTGCTACTAAAGTCGCTGATATTTTAGAAAAAGATATTGTTATCCTAAGCCCTGAGATGAGTGTTGAAGATGCTGCTACAGTTATGATTGAGAAGGCTAGTTATTACTGCCCAGTGGTAGAAGGAGAGAAATTAGTAGGGGTAATCACCAAGAAAGATGTCGTTCGTTCTATTGCCAGGGATCAGAGTTTAGAATAAGCTTCTCTAAAACATAATGATTATTTTTGCCTCAATACTTATTGCTTCAGCCATAATTCTTGTTGTCTACTCTTTAAACAGCGAAGATGTCAAAGATGCCAGGAAAAAGGCTAAGGAAAAAGCCCAAGCCCGGGCTGCTGAGAAGAGATTTTTAAATCTAACCGAAAAAAGCCAATCCCTAAGAAAAAAAGCTTTTGAATATAAGAACAGAATAGCTTCTTTAGAGAAGATTGAGGCTCGTAGCATTGCTATGCAAAAGGAGCTCGAGAGTTTAAGGAAAAAAGAAGCAGAGTTGCGGGAACAGAATAAGCAGAGTAAGAAGTGGCTTATCTATCAGCAAAATCTCTTAAAAAAAGAAAAAGGACCAGAATCGGAGTCTAAAAAGAAGCTCCTAGAGAAAGAAAAAGAGTTAGAGAAGGAATTCACCAAGAACGTAAACTTAAAAAGAGAAATTTCAGAAGCTCAGAGAGAGATAAAGTCTCAAGAGAAAGATATCAAAATATTAAAGGATGAAAAGACCGCCTTAGAGAAGAAAATTAAATCTGCTGACGAAAGGATGGCCAGGGTCGTAGGTGATTTACGGGCCCAGAAGGAAGAAGTAGCAAAGTTAAAGAAAAAAGCGAAGGAGAGCGGCTGGGTCTCTAAAGAAGAGTACAATAATTTAGCTGAGGGGAGAGATGAGCTAAAGCAGCAGCTAGAAATCCGGAAGAAAGAAGTAGAGCTAAAAGATAAGGAGATAGAGGAAAAAGATAAGGAGAGGATGCGTTTGGCTCATCAGCTTAAAGAGCAAGGTATAGAACCAATAGTCGAAGTTTCTATTGAGGAAGAGAAGTTAAAAGAAGAAGAGGGGGTAGTAGAGGAAGTTATTCAGGTTGAGGAAGAAGTGCTTAAAGAAGAAGCTAGGGTAGAAGAAGGCAAAGAGGTATCAGGGGAAGAAGAAGTATCTTCTCAAGAAGATAAAGAGAAGGTTAAAGAAAAGCCCAAAAAACGACCGGAGGAAGCCCCGCCAAAAGCGGGGGAAGAACCCTCTCCGGTTAGAAAGAATGACCTAGCCAAGTTACGTAATATCGGAATTATGGCCCATATCGATGCCGGGAAGACCACCTTAACCGAGAGGATCCTCTTTTATACCGGCCGTTCCCATAAGATCGGTGAAGTGCATGACGGTGCTGCCCAAATGGATTGGATGAAGCAGGAACAGGAGCGGGGAATTACTATTACCTCAGCTGCTACTACTTGTATCTGGCAGGATTGCCGGATTAGTATTATTGATACTCCCGGACACGTTGATTTTACTGCTGAGGTTGAAAGGAGTTTAAGGGTCTTAGATGGGGCAATAGCAGTATTTTGTGCTGTCGGAGGGGTTGAGCCTCAATCAGAGACGGTCTGGCGTCAATCCAATAAATATGAAGTACCTAAAATTGCTTTTGTAAATAAGATGGACCGTATGGGTTCAGATTTTTTTGCGGTTTTAGAGAGTATTGAGAAAGAATTAGGCGCTAATGCTTTGGCTTTGCAGATTCCGATTGGGGCTGAGGAGAGTTTTAAAGGAGTAATTGATCTTATTGCTATGAAAGCCTACATCTATGAGGACGACACCCTGGGAAAGGATTTCAAAGTTGAGGAGATCCCCCAAGAACATAAGGATATCTGCGATAAATATCGGCACATTCTGGTAGAGAAGGCTGCAGCTGGGGATAATGTTCTTACTGAAAAGTACTTAAAAGATGAGAAGCTAATTACTGAAGATGAGTTAAAAAGGGCTATTCGCAAGGGAACAATAGCCCGCAGGATTGTTCCGGTGCTTTGCGGCTCAGCTTTTAAAAATAAGGGAGTCCAAAATCTTCTTGATGCTGTGACTCTTTATCTTCCCTCACCCTTAGATATTCTACCAATACAAGGCCATGATCCTAGTGATTCGGAGAATAAGCTCCAGCGTAAGCCATCGGACCAGGAGCCTTTCTCAGCCTTAGCTTTTAAGATCCAGGCTGATCAACATATTGGCAAGTTGGTTTATATCCGGGTCTACTCCGGATATTTAAAAGCTGGAACTTATGTATACAATGCTACTAAGGAGAGGAAGGAGAGGGTCGGAAGAATTGTGCAGATGCATGCTAACCAGCGTGAGAATTTAGATGCTGTTTTTACCGGAGATATCGCAGCAGCAGTTGGTTTAAGCAGCACTTTAACCGGAGATACCCTTACGGCTTTAGATAGCCCGATTATTCTTGAGTCAATTGAATTCTCCGAACCAGTAATCTCAATCAGCATTAAACCAGAGAGTGGAAGCGAGCAGGATAAGTTAAGTAAAGGCTTAGCTAAGTTATCTGAGGAAGACCCTACTTTTAAGGCTCATATAGATGAGGAGACCTCAGAGACCATCCTTTCAGGGATGGGTGAACTACATTTAGAGATAATCGTAGATAGATTAAAAGAAGAATTTAAGGTTAACGCCACCGTTGGTCAGCCTAAGGTAGCCTATAAAGAGGCAATGCTCGGCAGCGTAACTGAGGAGTATAAGCATATAAAGCAGAGTGGAGGCCGAGGCCAATATGGCCATGTGGTGATTGAACTCTCACCGAATGCTGCTGGAGAAGGCTTTGAATTTGAAGATGCTATTACTGGCGGTGCTATCCCGAGAAATTACATCCCGGCTGTTGAAAAAGGAATCATTGAAGCTATGAAACACGGCCCTTATGCTGGTTATCCAGTAGCAGATGTAAAGGTAAAATTAGTTGATGGTTCTTACCATGAGGTTGATTCATCAGAGTTAGCTTTTAAGCTAACCGCCAGGAGTTGTTTTAAGAACGCTTTTATGAAGTGTGACCCAATATTACTTGAGCCTTGCATGGAGTTAGAAATAAATACTCCTGATGAATACGCTAGCAACCTTGTCGGCTATGTCTGTTCTAAACGCGGAAAAATCCTCGGTATGGAGACCAAAGGAACTCAAAAAACAATCGTAGCTGAGGCCCCATTATCAGAGATGTTCGGTTATGTTACTAATATGCGTTCTTTAAGTAGTGGCCGAGCTAATTGCTCTATGCACTTTAAAAAATACACCCAAGTTCCCAAAGAAATAGCTAAGAAGATAATCGAGGAAAAAGAAGAAGCCAAAAAGAAGGATTAAGGGTCAAATTCCTATATGATTTTCTTAAGCCTTATGATATAATTTTATTATATGGATAAAATCAAGAAGATCTTGATCGTATCTTCAGATAGCAAGCTTAAGGATGTACTTAATTTTTGCTTTGATGGCTGGGGATATGAGGTCTTCTTAAAAGAACCCTCGCCAAGTTCAGATATCGAAAAAATCAAGAAAGTCTCTCCTGACGTTATCGTGGTTGATGTTCAAACAGCCAGTAAAGAACAACTTGATATCTGCAGAAATCTAAAAAAAGACTTTGCTACTGCTTTTATTCCGGTAATAACTTTGATTAACAAACGCCACTTGCGGGCTCAGCTCCTAAGCCTTGAGCAGGGCGTAGATGATTATCTTATTAAGCCGCCAGACCCTCTGGATTTACGAATCAGAATTGAAATGTCAATAAGAAGGGCAAAACATAGCATTCATGCTAGCTCCCTAACCGGTCTTCCTGGAGGAAAAATCCTTGAAGATATGCTCAAGGAGAGACTAGGCTTTGGTGCGCCTTTTTCCTTTGCTTACGTAGATATTGATGATTTCAAGTCTTTTAATGATGTTTACGGGTATCGCAGGGGAGATAAGGTAATTTTACAGACTGCTTACTTATTATCTATAACCTTAAAAGATTTTGGCAATAGCGATGATTTTATCAGCCATATTGGCGGTGATGACTTTGCTTTTATTACTACTCCTGATAAATATGAGAGGATTTGTAAGAATTTTATTAATTTTTTTGATAATATTATTCCTTTTCACTACTCAGCTAGTGACCGTACCAAGGGTTTTGTCATGGCTAGGGATCGGGCCCGGAAGATAAAGAAGTCACCCTTGATGAGTGTATCTATTGCTGTGTTTAATAAAGATGACTCTTCTAAAGTAAAGAGTATTATTGAGGTCAATGAGCGGATTGCTGAGATAAAGAGATTCTTAAAGACAATCCCTGAGAGTATATTTATGGCTGAGCGAAGGGATTCGGTTTCTTTTGCTAATAAGGTACCCCAAGTTAATAAGAAGGCCCTAACTTACCCTTACCAACCCTTAGGCCAGATATTGCTTCAGAAGCAGGTAATCTCTTATGAACAATTAGATGAGGCTTTGAATGTGCATTGGAAGAAGGGGGTAGTATTGGGTGAAGTTCTTAAAGAACTGGGTTTTGTCAGTGATCAGCAGCTACAAGAGGCTTTAAACGTCCAGCGGGTTAATCTTTCTGATTCAGCCCTTAAGAATTAAAAATGGAGGAGAATATGTTTAAGGAAACTTTAGAACTAAGCTTTTTAAATAACCGAGTCTTAGATTATTTAATCTGTGTAGGTGTATTTTTACTCAGTGTTATTATAATTAAAATCTTCGAGGTGATTATCTTAAAGAGATTAAAGAAGTGGGCAGAGAAGACTACAACCACTTTGGATGATTTCGTAGTCGGTATTTTTGAGAGGGTAATTACGCCTTTTCTGTATCTGGGTGCACTTTATTTGAGCATTCAGATCTTAACTTTAAATGCTTTCCTGGCAAAGGTAGTTAATGTTTTAGGGATAGCAGTTTTGACTATTTTTACGGTCCGGGTAGCCTCGCTATTGATTACCTATGGTTTTGAAAATTACTCTCGAAAGACCAGGCAGAGCTCAGCTACAGATTATAGCCTCAAGGGAATACTTAAAGTGATAAAATTTATCCTCTGGTCCGGGGCAGTTATCTTTTTCTTAGATAATCTGGGGTTTAAGATATCAGCGGTAATTGCCGGTTTAGGTATTGGCGGTGTTGCTATTGCCTTGGCAGCTCAGGCAGTCTTAAAGGATTTATTCAGTTATTTCTCCATACTCTTTGACCGGCCTTTTGAGGTCGGTGATTTTGTTATTGTCGGAGACCTCTTGGGTACAATAGAACATATCGGAATTAAGACTACCCGTATCCGCAGCTTAGGCGGTGAGCAGCTAGTCTTTTCCAACTCTGACCTCACTAACTCCCGGGTGCGTAATTATAAGCGGATGCAGAAGCGGAGAGTGGTTTTTAAATTAGGTGTGGTTTATAACACTTCCCTTAAAACCCTAAAAGAAATACCTCAGATAATTGAGAAAGCTATTAAGAGTATTAAGGATACTGTATTTGACCGGGCTCATTTTTCCTCCTATGGTGATTTTAACCTTGTCTTTGAGGTGGTCTATTATGTCTTAAGTAGTGACTATAATAAGTATATGGATATCCAACAGGAGATAAACTTCCTTATCAAGGAAGAGTTTGAAAAGAAAAAGATTGAGTTTGCTTTTCCCACTCAGACTATACATTTAAATAAGTAGGTTTTTAAAATTATCCCTACCTTTTAAAAGAAAAGATGAATATCTATCTGGTAGTTATATTAGCTATTATTATTGGTAATTATATCTTGGATTTAATTATCGAGCTTCTCAATATAAGGTCTATACGAGAGGAACTGCCTCGGGAGTTTGAAGGCTTTTATGACTTAGCTAAGTATAAGAAGTCCCAAGATTACTTAAAGGATAACACTTATTTTAAGTTAATTCAAGGTACGGTTATAACTGCAGCGGTCTTGTTTCTTATCTTAAGCGGCGGATTTAACTTTATTGATAGAATAGCTAGAAGCTTTGGCTTTGGTATTATCCCTACTGGCCTTATCTTTGCCGTGATCTTATTCTTTTTCTTTCAGATTATCGAGATACCTTTTTCCATATACCATACCTTTGTTATCGAGGAAAAATACGGTTTAAACCGTACAAGACCTGAGACTTTTATCTTAGATATTTTAAAGGACTGGCTACTATCAACTATTATCGGCGGGATACTTCTTTCGCTGATTCTTTGGTTCTTTATAAAGAGCGGTAATCTAGCTTGGGTCTTTTGTTGGTTAGGAGTAACTATATTTGAGTTCTTTTTAATTTTTATTGCTCCAATAGTAATTATGCCTTTATTTAATAAGTTCACTCCGCTAGAGGAGGGGGAATTAAAGCAAGCAATCCAAACCTATGCTCGGGATCAGAATTTTAAGTTAAAGGGTTTATTTAAGATGGATGGCTCGCGGCGTTCTTCTAAGTCTAATGCTTTCTTTACTGGTTTTGGTATGTATCGACGGATTGTTTTATTTGATACCTTAATCAAGAATCATGGTGTTGATGAGTTAGGCTCAATATTAGCCCATGAGATGGGTCATTACAAGAAGAAACATATTCTAAAGATGATGGCTATCTCCATCCTTACTAATGGTTTGAAGTTTTTTATTCTCTCTCTTTTTATTAATAATCCCGGGATGTTTGCTGCTTTTAGGATGGATAATCTCTCAATTTACGCTAGCCTTTTATTCTTTAGTTTTCTCTATAGACCGATTAATATAATTCTCTCCTTAGCCGGTAATGCTCTCTCGCGAAGGCACGAGTATGAGGCTGATAAATATACGGTCTCTACTTACAAAAAGCCCGAAGCCTTTATTTTGGCCTTGAAGAAGTTAAGTATAGATAACCTCTCTAATTTAACACCCCATCCTTTAAAGGTCTTTATATCCTATAGCCACCCCCCGGTTTTAGAGCGGATTAAGGTTTTAAAAACAGCTTAGCCGTAAGATGAGATATGTTATACATGTAGATATGGATGCTTTTTTCGCGGCTATAGAGCAGCGGGATAATTCTGCTCTTATTGGCAAGCCAGTAATAGTCGGAGCTGACCCTAAGAAAGGCAAGGGCAGGGGGGTTGTTTCAACCTGCTCTTATGAAGCTAGAAAGTTTGGTGTTCATTCTGGCCAACCAATATCTACAGCTTATAAAATCTGCCCTAAGGGCATGTTTCTGCCGGTAGATTCCGAGAAGTATAGCCAAGTATCCGATGAAATTTATGAGATCTTCTATGAATTTACCCCTAAAGTTGAGATGATAAGTGTTGATGAAGCTTTTTTAGATATAACTGGAAGCCATCATCTCTTCGGAGGCCCTTTAGAGACTTGTAAGTTATTAAAGTCTAGAATAAAGGAGAAGACCAAGTTAACCGCCTCAGTTGGTTTAGCTACTACTAAGATGGTTGCTAAAATCGCCTCAGATATTGATAAGCCTGATGGTTTGATTGAGGTTAAGCAAGATAAAGTTCTTGATTTTCTCTGGCCCTTAGATATTGATAAGATTTGGGGATTGGGTAAGAAGAGTAAAGTTATCTTTAATAATTTAGGAATTAAGACCATTGGTGATTTAGCTAAGAAGGATTTGAAAGAAGTAGAAGAGATTCTAGGTAAAAATGGTGAATACTTCTGGGCCTTGGCTAATGGTATAGATGAGAGGGAAGTAGAGACCGAAGAAGAGACTAAGTCAATAAGCAATGAGCATACTTTTGCTGAGGATACAGGTGATAAAAGAATAATTGATGCTGCTTTAATTGGTCTTTGTGAGAAGGTATCTGGACGCTTGCGTCAAGAGGACTTTAAGGGAAAGACCATTACTTTAAAGATAAGATTAGAAGGGTTTTTGACTTATACCCGAGCTAAAACTTTGGGTAAACCGACTAATTTTATGGATACAATCTACAAGACCATAAAAGAGCTTTTGAATAAGTTTAATCGTAAGGGCAAGAAGGTGCGTTTAGTAGGAGTTAAGGTCTCAAATTTTACTTTAGGAGAAGTTCAGACTACTCTCTTTGAAGAGAAAGGTGAAGAAAAGCAGGAGAGAATGCATCAGGCCATTGATAAAATAAAGAATAAATTTGGCCGGGGAGCAATTTTTCGGGCCGGAGGCAAATTAACCTCCGGACAGAGAGGCAAAAAGCCTTGACTGGCTTAAATTA
>CAZPYY010000003.1:0-48677 GCA_964590995.1 uncultured Planctomycetia bacterium
CAATGGTGAGAAAAGCTCATGAATTAGGGCAAACCTACTTAATCACACACCGCGGTGAAGAGTCAGCAGTTCTCTTGAGCAGCGAAGATTATGAGGGGCTTTTGGAAACTTTGGATATTTTGAAAGACGATAAAGTTGTTGCTTCAATTATGGAATCTCTAAAAGATTTAAAGGGAGCTGAAATTTATTCTTTTGAAGATGTTATTGGACGAAAACAAAAGAAATGAGCCGCTATAATATCTACACCATTTGTTTCACTCGTACATCAAAAAAACAATTTGAATCCCTTCCTTCTAAAATCAAAAAAGAAATCACAAAAATACTAGAAGAAGAAATAGCTCACAATCCTCTACTAGGCAAACCATTACATGGAGCATTAAAGGGACTTCGTTCTCAACGGATCGGGACTCTGAGAATAATATATCAAATAATAAAAAATGAATTAATTATAATGGTTATAAATATAGAACATCGGAAAAAAGTATATCAGGGACTTAAATTAAAGAAAAAGTAAAGAATCCCTGACAAGGCAATCCAGCGGATCCTTCACCATGCTTCGCGCGGTTCGGGTAGCTGATTTTTGTGTTATTTTAAAAAAAATCATTGATTTACTCTAAAAGGAAATTGAATAATGTACCCTAAAAAATTCTGGAATGAATTTAGATTGCCTAAATGGATGAATGAGATTTTTGTAGGAATGTGGTTTGATGATAATAATGTTTCAAAAAGATACAGCCAGATTATTGAAAAAGCTATAGAGCAAGCCCAACTAAAGCCACGTTTTCTTAAGGACATAATAACCGGTGATTCTATACCTATTGATATAATGACTGGTATAATTGAGTGTAGGTTGGTTCTATTCGACATTTCACCTATGGAGGGAGATATTCGCAATTCAAATGTAATGTATGAATTAGGATTGGCCCATACATGGCGGAATAAAGAAGAGGTAATCATAATAAGAGATGACGATGGTAATCTACCTTTTGATATTCAGTCAATGGGGGTAATTAAATACGACCCTAATAATATACCGAAAGCTATAGATGATATTAAAAAAACAATTTTATTTCGCTTGCAAGAAATAGAGAAAATTCAAAATTCTATGGTCAGAAAAGCAAGTGAAAGACTGAACATAGAAGCATATAACGTATTGACTAATTCTAAAGGTCTAATTTTCCACGATAGAGATTTTCAAGAAAATGTCAGATTATTAGCCATGCCATTATTATTAGATTTAGGTTTAGTGGAAATGCTTACTGATAATAAAGGATACGGCTATCACCCTACTCAATTAGGTCGAAAAGTTATTAGCTATTATGGAAAACCATTAGAAGAAGATAACCTAGAGCACAGTTATAACTCCCTATATAAAAAGGATTATTAGAATTGTTAATAAAAAACATAACAAATCAATCCAGCGGACCCTTCGACTTGGCCTTTCAGGCCTAGCTTAGGGCCGCCGATTTTTGTGTTAGAGTCGTATCGGGACACACATCCCATTTAAATTTCCCTTACTGGGTTTGGTTTTTGGTAAATTTTGAAAAAATCGCTGGTTTTTAACCCTTATTTCTAGAAAACAAAACCACTTTTTGAAAAAATATCTTAAATTTGGCTAAAAAGTCCTTTGCCCGCTTAGTTTTTTCAAGTGGGATGTGTCCCGAATTGAACTAAGACTTGTGGGGCTGGATTATTACTTTAAGCGAATCTTCCCCTTTAGCAACAAGACTAAAACCTAATCCTGCCTGGGCGAGGCTAATTCTATGAGTAATCATCTTACCCACAGGCACTGCGCCACTACGAATCCACTCTATTGCTGTAATGGCATCCTGGGGACTATTGCCATAAGAAGGCATAATTTTTATACTATTACGCCAAAAATCATTAATAGGGACAGCCAGAGTAACTCCCGGCTCTGTAGGCGCAAAACACAATACAGTGCCTCCCCGGTCAACAGATTTAAATGCCTGCTGGAAAGCTGATAAGGCTGATGTACAAATGATTACAAGATCAGCAAGCCTATCTTCATTAACCTGACGTAAACGAACCGGAACATCTTCTTTGGCAGATATTACTGAATCTGCTCCAAATTCCTCTGCCATCTTTAAGCGATATTCGCTTATATCGGTAATGATTATGCGCTCAGCCCCCCTGGCACGAGCTAATAGCAAGTGAATTAACCCTGAGATACCGCCTCCGAGAATTAATACATGCTGGCCAGGCTTTAGGTTAACCTCCCTTTGTCCCCGCACTACACAGGCTAAAGGTTCAATAAAGGTTGCTTCTTCAAATGATACCTCATCCGGCAGCAAAAACGTCCCTCTATCAACATTAATTGCCGGCACCCGTATGTATTGGGCAAAACCGCCGGGGAAAAAGTTCGTAGTATGCAGGGTCTGGCAAGCAGTATGATAACCATTTAAACAATATCGACAAGTATTACAGGGAACATGGTGGGAAACGCAAACTCTATCCCCTTCTTTAAAACGTGTGACGCCTTCTCCTACTCCGGCTACCTCGCCAGCAACCTCATGGCCTAAGACAAGGGGGGCTTTTTTAATGCGGTACCACTCCATTACATCACTGCCGCAGATACCACTAGCCTGCACCTTTACTAGAAGCTCCCCGGTACCGATAGTTGGTGTAGGTAATTCCTCTAGCCGGACATCATTGTTGTTGTAATACATTGCAACCTGCATATAATTTTTTTCCTTCAAACAGATCGTTTACTAGTTACCGCACCGCTTTTAATAGTGTTAAATAATTCCTCTGCTTGCTCGGCCGTAGCATTTTCGTGTATGATTGCCTGCAGACCTCTTGCTACTGCTACAGGATTAGGACTTTGCCAAACATTCCTTCCTAAGTTAATACCAATAGCCCCTCTTTGCATACCATCATAGACAAAATCAAAAACCTCACGTTCTGTTTTGCATTTAGGCCCGCCAGCCATAACTACTGGAACCGGACAACCATCTACAACCTTATCAAAATCCTTACACCAATATGTCTTTACTATTCGCGCACCTAATTCTGCGGCAATGCGGCAAGATAGGCCAAGATAGCGAGCGTCTCGCTTTTCTAACTCTTTGCCTACAGCCGTAACTGCCATAACCGGAATTCCATACCTCTCGCACTCATTTACAAGACCGGCAAGATTTAGTAGTGTTTGCCGTTCATAGTCACTACCAATAAAAACTGAAATCCCTACAGCAGCAGCGTTAAGGCGAATAACCTCCTCTATGGATGTGGTAATCTCTTCATTAGCTAAATCCTTGCCCACCATGCTCGTACCTCCAGATACCCTAAGGATAATCGGTTTACTACCAATAGGGATCACTGCTGAACGCAATACCCCTCTAGTTACAAAGAGAGCATCGCAAAAGGGAAGAAGAGGCTTAATGGTCTCTCCTGGTTTCTCTAGGCACCGGGTAGGCCCTTGAAAATAGCCGTGATCAATAGGCAGAAAAAAACAATGGCCATCAGGTTTAATAACTTGGCTAAGCCGATTTTTCATTCCCCAATCCATTTTTACACCTCCTAATTAGACTATCCATACCAGTAATTTACCAGTGGTTTTGAATCTTTGGTAGTATCTACTACAATATTTTTAAGATTTGTATATTCTAATAAGCCTTGATCACCTAATTCTTTGCCAAACCCACTTTGTTTAAATCCACCGTAAGTAAGTTCATTAAAAAACATACCATAGGTATTAATCCAAATTGTTCCAGCATTAATTTTAATAGCTAAATTTTTAGCCTTTTCGATATCTTTTGTCCAAATACAACCAGCGAGAGCAAAATCACTTTTGTTTGCCAATTCAACCGCTTCTTCTGGTTTTGAAAATTTACTTATGCAAACTATCGGTCCAAAAATTTCTTCTTGAAAAATTGGCTCATTAGGTGAAACTTCGGCAAATACCGTAGGTTCAAAAAAGAATCCTTTTTCTAGCCCCTCTTGCAAAGGGATTTTACCCCCTAACAATAGCTTTACGCCACTGGCTTTAGCTTTTTCTACATAGTCAACAACTTTTTCTCTCTGCCATTGTGAAGCTAAAGGCCCCATCTGAGTTTCAAAGTCTAGGCCATTGCCTAACTTAATACCTTTTGCTTTCTCAATAAAACCGTCGATGAATTTATCATAAATACCATCTTGCACTAAGATTCTTGACATTGCCGTACACATCTGCCCTTGATTCAAAAATATAGAGCATAGTGAGCCGTTTACTGCCAATTCTAAATCAGCATCATCTAAAATAATACCAGCAGATTTTCCTCCTAATTCCATAATCAACTTTTTTACATTTTTAGATGAATACTCTAAGATCTTTTGGCCGACAATATTTGAACCAGTAAATGAAATCATATCTACTCGTTTATCTGAACATAGAGGCTGGCCCACTTCCTCACCGGAACCGGACATGACATTAACCACTCCTTTAGGTAAACCTATTTCATTAACAATCTTTGCTAGCTCCAGAGCTGTAAGCGGGGTCAAGCTTGAAGGCTTTAAAATAACTGTATTCCCAGCTGCTAGGCTTTGAGCCAACTTCCAAGAAGCGATTAAAAGCGGGTAGTTCCAGGGAACAATCAAACCCACCACTCCTCTTGCCTGAGGCAGAAGCTGGGCTTTTGCCGATGAAACTTGAGATTTCACCTCTATAGTCTCTTCTTTTAGAATCCTCTCTAGGTTATTACCGAAATATTTAAAAGTCTCAGCTGCAGAAGGTATATCCATAAAAGTTGATTCCTTAAGCGGCTTGCCAGTATTTAAAGTCTCGAGTTGGGCCAATTCACCGCACCTTTCTAAAATGCCTTGAGATATCTTAAGAAGGAATTCTTTCCTTTGGGCTAAGGAAATATCTCGCCAAGGCCCTTTATCAAAAGCATCGCGTGCAGCTTCTATTGCCAAGTTTACATCTTCCCGAGAAGCTAAGCTGACCTCAGCTATAATTTCAGCGGTGGCAGGATTAATTATCTTATTTTTAAATTTAGAATCCTTAAATTCTCCGTTAATGAATAGATTATAGGCTTTCATCTTATTTTAACCTGTTTAAATAACTCAAATAAGCGCTTAAACGGCACATACCAGCGAGACAACTGCCCCAACTGACCCCTTAGCTTCATTTTTCCTTGAGTAACAGCTACAAAGGGATCTAACTTTCCCAGAAAAACTAACTCCCAAATGTCCTCTGAAGCTGAAATTATAAAAGGTGCATTGTGATCAAATTCTAATTTTTTTATCTTCCCTTTTTCAAAAATAAATCTATAAGATTTGTTGTCTTCATTTAGACTTATGGCTAACTCTAGAGTTAAATCTAATTCTTGGCCTTTTTTGTTAATAAACTCATCTTTATTAACCAAATCTACAATTGCCTGTATATGCTCTTTGGAAAACATCGTATAGCTATCAGCTTTTTGGGTTAAATCCTGCTTTAAGGCCTTGTCCAAATCATCTAAAACTTCTCTTTTAAATAATCTAGCAACACTAGTAACTTTTACTGCCTCCTCTAAAGTTTCAATTAAATCAAAACCATCTTTGAAGCTTTGGCCTATACTAATCACGCCATGATTTTTAATTACCGCTAGGTTATTAGATTTTAAAGCTTCGATTACCAACTCTGGTTTAGTCATGCTCGGGGTCTCCTGCCGGAGGGCTTTCACATTACCTAGATAAATTTGAGACTCAAAGGTTAGATTTTTAAGATCAGGATATACCGAAAAATAGCCGTTGGTTAAAGGCGGATGACAATGAATTACTCTTTTAGTTTCAAAACTCTCATAAATTAATCTATGCATAGGAAATTCTGTACTTAAACGATTGTTTTTTAAATCGTTTTCATTTTTAAAGTTAATCTTAATGATGTCTTCGGGTTTTAATTGACCTAGAGATGTTCCGGTAGCCGTAATAAGGATATTATCTTTATCTAATCGGGCGCTTAAATTCCCTGAATTAGCAACTGCCAAATGCCGGTTTTGTAATTTCCTGCCGATTGCAATTATTTTTTGCTTTAACTGTTTCACTCGGCCTAATCCCATCATCTTACCTCTAAGTATATATGCTTAGTAATAAACTTACTAGGAGTAATGTCAAAGGCCGGATAATAAGCTTTCAAACCTTTGGGAGCAAGACGCAGGCCCTGATAAACTAAAAGCTCCTCATCTGGCCTTACCTCAATCTTTATATCCTTTCCAGCCTTTGCACCGGATAGTGGAGCACAAAGCACATAAAAAGGAATTTTAAAGTGCTTAGCTAATATAGCTATAGGGTATGTACCTACCTTATTAGCAATGTCTCCATTTTCAGCTAAATTGTCTGAGCCAACTATAACTTTATTAATTTTCCCCTCACTCATTACCTGAGCAACCATATTATCAGTTATTACCGTAACATCAAAGCCGCTACGCATAAGCTCCCAGGCAGTAAGCCTTGAGCCCTGTAGATAAGGCCGGGTCTCAGTAACAAAAAAACTTAATTTTTTACCCTTGGCTTTAGCAAAAGTAGCGATTAAAGGTAATAATCCGCTAACATTACAGTGAGTAAGAATTACATCCTTATCTTTAAGTAATTTAGTAGCCTCTTTTGCTTGTTTAATCCGGGAATTCTTTAACATCTCTAAAAAACCTAATATGGTTTTCTCTAGGGGCATACCTGATTTATACCAACCTAAGACCATATTAGTTAAATACTTAAATGAAAGGGTAGGCCGAGTTGAGTTTAGGGCTTTAGCAACCTTGGTTAATACCGGTAGAAGATTTTTCTTAGCCTTATTATTCTCAACAACCATAAGAAAGGTACACATAACTAATATGACCTGTCCGACTGCCCGGGTCTTCATCTGGCGTATTGCCGAACAAGCCTGTAAATAGTTTTTAGCCTTTATGTATTCTTCTTTATGGGGCAATAGAGTCTCATCAAGGATATAGATAGTATTGCCTTTTGGTCTAATCGGCCAAAAAAGTGGTGAAAATTTAATTTTCATGCTTCAAATAACCCTGTTAAGTTCTTGTGAATAATCTTTTCTTTTACCTCAAGGCCAAATTCATCTAAGATTTTAAGATTACTCTCTACATCAACATTAACTGGATAGTCTGAACCCCAAAGAATATGGTCTTGGCCAAATAAATCTAAAGCTAACTTTATATTGCCGGCAGAAGCCCCGGAAGTATCTACATATACTTCCTTTAAAATATCCGAGGGTAGCCGCCCTAAATCTTTTACTATCTCTCTTTTGCGCAGCATGGTATAGACTCTATCAAACCTATCCTTTAGAAAAGGAACAACTCCGCCTAAAGATGCTAAGATGAACTTTACTTTAAACTTATCTAGAACCCCCTGCATCATAAGAAGTCCAAGAAAAATAGAAGTATCTAAGCTATACTCTAAGACCGGCATAAGCAAAGGATCTTTTACCCGTTCATAACCAATAGGATTAATTGTCTGTGAGTGAACAAAAATTGGTAAGTTGTGTTTTTCGGCTGCTTCAAATAAGGATGAGAGCTTATCAACTATAAACTCCCCGTTATAACTTGAGGCTAGATTTATTGCTCTAAAACCCCTGCGCTTTAAGTCAGCTAACTCTGATTTGATATCGCTTAAGTTCTCGACATCAACTAAACAAGAAGCAATTATCTTGGAGTTCTCATTTAAAATCTTCTCTAATTCCCTATTGTAAATTTCACTGACCCTTTTAAAACCAGCTAATTTAAGGTGAGCATCAGTAGAGGGATAAACTAAAAGAGCCTTATCAATCTTACTGTTATCTAAGAACTCATAGAGCTTATCCTTATTAGCCCATATGCCCTTATAAAAGGTAGTATGGTTTGAGAGCTCCTGAGGTATAAAGTGAATATGGCTATCAGCTAACATAACCTATACGTGCTTTTCTCCCTTAACTGCACCCTCTTCCCACTTAGTTACACCCTTCATTACATCTTGAAAACATAACTTTGCTAAGGGGTCAAAGTTACTAGTCATAATCCTCTGGATTCGCCCCGGTTTTGAGAAAAACTCCCTCATACACCAGGCGCCTAACCTTCCGTAATCCTCTAATGAAAGATGTTCTGTGGCCATTACCGGGTGCAAGAAATCCCACTTAAGAAAATCTATTTTCTTAGGATCAATCTCACCCTTCTTTATCCTCTGCCTCCAAATTGGAGAGTTCGGTGCCGGAGTAACATAGCCTATCCACAAGATATCCGGGTCAACCTGATCAGTAAATTCAAATCTCTGCTTTATGATGGCTTCGGTATCATCATCAAAGCCGATCATGATATCAGCAACAATAGCAATATTGTGTTTTCTTAAGATTTCAATAGTCTTCTTTATCTGCTCAATAGTTATTCCCTTAGCAATCTTCTTTAACTCTGAAGCAGTAGTAACCTCTATGCCAAATACTCCGGTAAATAGACCGGACTCTTTCATCAAAGGCAGAATCTCTTCACAGTTAGTCCAATCAATGGCTCGGCCTAAGGAGACCCACTTAATCGGGTTCTCTTTCTCTAGCTTCATCCGGCAGAACTTCTCCACTCTTTTGGGATCAACATTAAAATTATCATCCTGAATTACTACTACCTTTACCCCATACTTTCTATGGAGAACTTCTAGCTCATCAATCACTCTCTCCGGAGACTTTGCCCGCCATTTTAAGAAATCTTCCGGGTGTCGTGGATCATACTGATCCCACTCATAACAGAAGGTACAAGCTGAGGGACAACCTCGCGAAGTTACCATCTCAACAAATGGTTTCCAGTGGGTATGGCCAACATACTTATCCATAGGGAATAAATCATAAGCTGGAAGCGGTAATTTATCTAAATCCATATTCAAAGGCCTATGCGGACCGATAACAGCTTTACCGTTTACTCGTGAGCTTACTCCAGCAATATCCTTTATCTCTTCTGATTTCTCTACTTCCTTAATTAAATCACAAAAGGCCTCTTCTTCTCCCATGACCACATAATCAATAGCCGGATTATTCTCTAAGGTAAATATTGGCATTGAAGAGTACCATAAGCCTCCGACAATTATCTTTGTATTAGGAAGAGCTTCTTTTATTAATTTTGCTGATTGGTTAAAGTAATGAAGAATAGCAAATCCTCCATAGGAGTGGAGCATATCTCCAAGAACAACTACACCTGGAGATATCTGCTTGATTCTCTCAACCATTTCATCCACTTCTATTTCTAAGGCTTTACAATCCAGGACCTCTAAATCCTTATGGCCTTTTTCTCTGATATAAGCAGCCCATTGAGCATAGAGCTGATTAGGCCCTAAGTGTTTACCATGTGTTGCCCAAGCGCCCAATTTCGGTGTTACGAATAAAATTTTCATTCTTCTTCCCCCTTTTTTGTTTAATTATTTTGTTGGGTGATCCTGTTTAAAAGGTATCACCGGCTTCTTCCAAGGCGTCTGCTGATTTATCACTGCTAACTCTAAAGGGCAAGTATTGCCGCTTTGGGTAAGGGCAAATAAAACTGTATCAGCTATTGTCTCCGGCTCGATTAATCTTCCCTTTTCCTCAGATACATCTTTTAACTTACCGGTTAAAGGGGTTCTGGTTACTCCCGGAAATATCGAAGTAACTTTAATCCCAAAATCGCGCATCTCCCAGAAAAGCCCCTTGGCAAAAGCTCTGAGAGCAACTTTTAAGGAAGTATAGACTATGAAATTGCGCGGTGGAGGGTCAACCATAACTGAGCCACTGGTAATATTTACAATATGCCCACCGCCAGCCTCTTTCATATGGTTAACAACTAAACGTGAGAGCATGACATAGCTGTAGTAATTGGTATACATGATTTTTTCCACATCCTCTATTGGCTGCTGCCAAAAAGGATGTTGGCTTGAGACTCCGGCTCCATTAATAACAACATCTACTCTTTTAAACTTCTCGAGAGTCTTATTAACTAAATTCTCTAAATCGCTCTGCTTAGTAACATCGCACTTTATGCATAATACCTTATCCTTATCGGGAAGTATTTTCTTGATATCTTCTAATATCTCTTGCCTTCTTGCAGCAAGAACAAGGTTAGTACCTTGAGCAGCTAATTTCTCAACCAGGCTTCTCCCAATCCCGCCGCTTGCTCCAGTTACAATACAAACTTTCTCCTTTAACTTAGCCATACTACTCCTTTTTTTACTTTATTATTCTCTTTAGATTAAGCCCTAAAAAGAGTATACTTAAACATATTATAATAAATAAGGCTTTAAACCCTGCTATTGATACTAATAGCCCTCCTAAGAAGGCACCTAGGCCTCCAAAACTAAAACGTAAAGCGCTATTTAAGCTTGAGGCATCACGTAAAATCCTATCGGGAAAAGAGGTAAGATGAGATGCCAAACCAACATGAGTAAGAGCCATACCTGAACCCCACAAAGTTACCATTAAGAAAATTAGCTTATAATTTCCTATAAAGATAAGAGAAAAAGCAAACGCACTCATTAGAACAAACCCAACACTACTTATCTTAATGTTTCCAAAACGTGCGCTTAAAAAGCCTCCGGAAAACTCAAATATTATCGCAGCTAGAGTAGAGATGGTAAAAATTGAACTTATAACCATCTGCTCTAGAGAAAAACTCTCACTTAGATAAACGCCTAGACGTTGCTGCAGGCCATGGTATAAGAAACTCCCTAGCATAACTACGATAAAGAAATTAACTGCTTTTTTATCTCTTAAGGTATCAAGATAACTTATCTTAAATTTATCAACCCTAAAATCAAAGTCCTCTAAGTGAGTGAGCACCAGAATAAATACCAATAGGCTTAAAATCGACGGTATCAAATAGAGTAATAAGGGAAAGCTTGAGAAGAACCCGCTTAAAAACACACTGATGAGGTTTGAAAGATAAGAAAAGGTAAAAAATACTCCGATAGATTTTGCTTTTTCCTTAAGAGGGATAACCTTGCCTATAGTAATAAGAACCAAAGGCACAAAACTGCAGCCAAAGCAACCCATGAGAAATCTAGATATAAAGGCCTGCTCTATACTCTTTGATAGGCTAAACGAGAGAGACGATAGAAAGAACCCTAAGGTTGTAACCAGAAGAATCTTCTTTACCTTAACTATCCTTGAAAAAGGAGCCCAGATAAGAGCAAACAACCCATAGGGAAGCATATAGAGCCAGGTAAGCGGTAAAGCCTGATCCTTAGCTATCCCAAAGTATACGGCTATCGATGGTATTAGAGCTGCCATAGCCGCAACACCAAAGGATATCACAAAAAACATCACGCAAAAAATGCAGAAACTTATCTTAGGCATTAACTTCCTTCTCTATTATCTCCTTAAACCTCTTTAAATTATCTTGAGAGTGCTTGTTTATTAACTCTTCAACCTGAGAGTCACTATATTTAGCCTCAACGTCCATGGTAAAATCCTGAATCCAGGTCATCTCAACCCCACCCTCTAGGTCTCTATAGAGCCAGATAATCTTCATATACTGAAAAGGAAACATCGGCTCTACCTTACAAGCATAAGCAAACTTATCGTCCTTAAAAAGCAGACGATAAGACTTCCAGCTATTTCCATTCTTATGGGTAAGTTGAAAAGTAATCTTATTATCTTCTACCTCTAGAACATCTGATGCTGTATATTCATCAAATAGCTCTTTCCAACGGGAAATATCATTACTAATATCAAATACCACCTCATATGGTGCGTTGATTACGATCGAATTTGCTGTATGTGCCATAAACCCTCCTTTTTTAGTTTTAGAGAACCGCAACTACTCTTGCCCAAGCAGCACCGGTCTTTATTATTCTTACCGGAAAACAAATAACTTTAAACCCAAAATTCGGCAGCTTATCTAAATTAGCTAATCGCTCAATATGAACAAACTCTCTTTTTCGGCCATGAAAATGTGCTGGCCAGAGATGCCTAGGGTCTTTATTCTTCAGAAAATCCTTGATCATGAACTTATAAGGCCTATCAATACCCATAGTATCTACCCCGAATATCTTTATCCCCTTATCGAGAAGATGATCTATGGCTGATGAGTCTATCCCCGGGTAATCAGTAAAATACTTAGGTGTCCCGTGTAGGTGATCAGAGCCAGTATGAATAAGAACAATATCTAAAGGCTTTAAGGTATAATCTATCTTCTCTAAAGCAATTCTTAAGTCTTCTGCCCTAATAACCTCATCTGCTCTTTTATCGGTAAGGTCTAACTTTACACCATCGCGATTACACCACTCCAGAGGTATCTCATCAGCTGTCTTTGAAGGCCTGCCTTCAGATTTACTCCCATAGTGAAAAGAATAATCAAGGTGGGTTCCGCTATGCACTGAAGAGTGTACTATCTCTAAGGATAAGAACTCCCGGTCAGGTAAGTCTTCCTTTTTAACTATCCTCTTACCTAACAAATACTGAATCTTTCCCTTTAGAGTCCTACCGATCAATACCTTATTTAGTTTTTCAACACCATCTTTATGAGATGTTCGTTCAATCTCTAGGTTATGAACCTCAAAGGCCTTATCATCAATAGGCAGGCTTAAATCTACTATCTTCATAGCTCTAATTCCATTCTTTTACCCATTCACCCATTTACTTTTTTCTCAATTACCCCAACAATTTCATTAAGGGTAGAGAACTTGGTAATCTCATTAGTCTCAATCTTTATACCAAAGTGCTTATTAAAGGTAACCACTAACTCTACCATCTCTGTCGAGTCAACACCTATAGAGTCATATAATTTCTGGTCCTCTTTTATCTCGCTTTCTTTTATATCCAAAGTCTTGCTGATAATTCCAAGGGCCTCTTCCTTCAAACCCATAAATACCTCCTACTCTTTCTCAATAGCCAAAACAACATTTATCCCGCCCCGGCCTCTAGCAATAATCAGGGCTTTGTTTATCTCTCTTTCTTTAAGTTTATTTGGGGTGTAATCTAAATCACAATAAGGATCGCCCATTACCTGGTTAATTGTCGGTATCACTGTCGAGTTCTTCATTGAGAAGAGTGTGACAATCAAATCTAGAGCACTCTGAGCGCCTAATAAATTACCATAGATACTCTTAGGAGCGCTAAGAGTAATATTTTTTATTCCTTCTCCAAATACATTTTTTAAAGCTTGAGTCTCAAGGTAATCTCCAACCACTGTTGCCTCACCATCTAGGCAGATGTAATCTATATCTTCCCTATTCCACTTGGCATCCTTTAAGCACTCCTTAATTGCGTACTCTAAATCATCTGATGCCGGAGCATATCTTGAGTAGTGATAACCATCAGAGGAAAAGCCTATTCCTTTAATAAATCCGTAGATAGGGATTCCTCTTCCCTTGGCTTTGGACTCTTTCTCGAGAATCACTATCCCTGAACCCTCGCCCAAAACAAAACCATCTCTATCTAAATCATAAGGTTTGTATGCTGTTTTAGGATTGAGATTATTTTTTGATAAACTACCATAAGTATTTGCGCTTAATAGAGCATAAGGAGTAATCGGAGCTTCCATTCCTCCGGCTAATACAAAATCATTTTTATCTTGAGCTATTACTTTAGAGCCGTACCATAAACTCAGAGCTGATGAAGCCTTATCAGCAACTATAGTCTTGCTATAGCCCTTGAAGCCATAGTATATAGTAACCTGGCCTTGGGGCGCTGCTGGAAACCAAGCTGAAGCCATATAAGGAGAGATTCCTTCTCTTCCCTCTATATACATATCTCTTAGCTCAGTCTCAGCAAAGAGCCAGCCGCCAATAGCATTACCCATAAATACACCGACTCGATCTTTATCGATTTTTTCCAAATCCATTCCGGCATCCTTTATGGCTTGTTCTGAAGCAACTAGAGCCATATGAGAAAACACATCTATCTTCTTAACTAACCTTCCCGAAACATGTGAGTAGTGGTCAAGCTCATGGACTTGGCCGGCAATCCGAGAAGGATAAAGGTTAGCGTCAAACCTCTTAATCTCATCGACAAAAGATTCGCATTTTCTAAGGTTAGCCCAAAAAGTTTCTTTTTTTAATCCACAAGGTGAAACTACACCTAGGCCGGTTATTGCAACTCTATCACTCATTGATTACCTCCACCGCTTAAATACAATAGAAGAATGTATTCCGGAAAATCCACTGCTGGTTTTAAGTATATACTCTGGCATTACTTCTCTTTTCTTATTAGGAATATAATCTAAGTCGCACTTGGGATCAGATTCTTCCTGATTAATAGTTGGCGGAAGATACCCTTTCTTAAAGACCATACAACACAATACGCTCTCTACAGCATTAGCAGCTGCCAAAGGATGGCCAATCATCGACTTAATCGAACTTATCGGCACCTTATAAGCAAAATCTCCTAAAACTTTTTTGTAAGCATCGGTTTCAAAAACATCATTCTGCCGGGTAGATGAGCCGTGAGCATTTATATAACCAATATCCTCATTATTTATTCCTGAATTCTTTATTGCTTCCCGCATAGAACGAGCCATAGGCTCACCGTCTTCAGGCAAATCAGTCATATGGTAAGCATTGCAACTTGTCCCAAACCCGAGAATTTCAGCATAAATATAAGCGCCTCTGGCCTTGGCATGTTCTAACTCTTCCAATATAAGAATCCCAGCTGCCTCACTAATAACAAAACCATTTCTCTTGTTATCAAAAGGACGACTGGCCTTATGAGGTTCATCGTTATTCTTGGCTAAGACGCTTACCACATCAAAAGCTCCAAAGGTAATCGGTGTAACTGGCGCTTCAGTTGCCCCGGCAATAACTACATCTTGTCTCCCCTCTTGAATAAGCTCATAAGCAAAACCTAAAGAGTCAGTTCCGGCAGTACAACCAGTTGAAACTGTACAATTCATTCCCTTTGCTCCGTAAATAGCGCCTATCTCCGCGCTGGGAGTATTAAACATAGCAGCATCGTAAAGATAAGGGCGACCCTTCCTGGGATCAATTGGGTTTTTGCCCCAATCAGTAACTAATAAAAACTCCTCTTCCATAAAGCGGGTCCCGCAAATAGCATTTGCCAGGATTACGCCGCATCTGCGCCTATCCAATTTATTAAACTCTAGATTGGCATCTTCTATGGCTCCCTTAGCAGCGGCAATCCCAAACTGAACATACCTATCCATACGTTTATGGCCAGTTATGCCAAACTTTAAAGGGTCAAAGTCTAAATCCTGGGAAGCAATCTTTGAAAGGAATAAACTTACATCAAAGTTCTCAACCTTCTCAATGCAAGGTTTACCTTCAACTAGATTATTATAGAATTCCTCTCTATCTTCTCCGGCTGCGCAGATAACTCCAATTCCGGTAATTACCACTCTCTTCACTTCTTTCTCCTCCTTAAAATGTAAAAGCTATTTCTTCCTAGTAACTTTAAAAATAATATTGCCGCCATCAGGACAGGTAACTGTATCTAGAGAGTTCTGATCCTTCATAAAATGAAACTTTGCTCCAAAATTCAGGGCAAAGAGGGCCGGGAAAGCTGTATGCCAGGCTGCTCCGCAGAACCCGGGGATACACTTTAAGCCTTCGGTTTCCCACTTATCGCCAACTTTATACTTATAAAAACACTTACCCTTAGCCTTAACGACCTCAACAACCATCTTCTTAGGGTTTGGCCCTTTAAAATCAGGGTCTTTAGGGACTAGATCAACCTTGCCCTCTTTATTAAAAATCTCAGCCTTAAACTCTAGTTTCCCGCCATCGGGACAAGTTACTAACAGAGACCTCTGATTATCCATAAAGGGGAATTTTGCTCCAAAACTTAAAGCGTAAATTACCGGGAATAATGCATGGGCCAGACCTAAACAAAAGTGTTTAGGCGGATGGGTAAAATCCTCCAAAATAAGCTCATCACCGATCTTATAGCCATGATAGCAATGGCCGTAGACTTTATTCACTGTAAGTTTTAGTTTAGGAAAAGGAGTATCAACCATCTCTACCACCCCGCTTTGTATTGATTAAACTCTTACTACGCTCTCTATCTCTTGTAATAGGTCTTCCTTGCTTAGGAATGACCCTGAACTTTCAACTTTATGGACTAACTCAACTATTCTTCTATTTATTGGTGCCTCTTTATTATTCTTAGCAGCCAAACTAACGATTTCTCCGTTGATATAATCAATCTCTGATCGCTTGCCGCTCTTTATGCTCTGTAATATTGAACCGTAGAGAGGTTCTTTGCTTAAAGAGACCATTACCTTTGAAAAAATACCTGAAGCTTGCCCTATATCCATTGAAACCAAGCCTTCTAATCTTGCCTTAGGATAAGCAGGCAAATCAGCTAACTCTATGCCGCTATTTTTAATAAGATCAAATGCCTCTTTATTTATTTTTATTGCTAACTTTGCTAAATCTAAATCAGCAAAGGTTTCCTGCATAGATAAACCTAAAATTGCCGGAATACAATTATTGAGATTAATAAATAGCTTAAGGTATTTAGCACCTTTTATTTCGTCTAAAACTGCTACATCAAAAGCAGATTTTAAAAGACTTTTCACTTCCTCTATATTCGCTACTTCTTTATCAAAGACATTACCTAATATTAAATTACCTTTAAAATTATGGATAACCTTGTTCGGCCGGTAAAATGTTGCCCCAAACATTACAATACCGGTTATAATCTTCTCTTCTGCGAAATACTCACTCAATATATAGTCAGCTCTTACTCCATTCTGAGTGCTAAGGATGGTTGCTTCTTTCAAGTACTTGAGATTATCCTTTATTAATTCCTCTAAATCACCTAACTTGCTTGAAAAAATAGCTAAATCTACTCTCTCTCTAAGTTTGTTATCAACTCTTACCTTATAGGTATCTTTGCCTTTTGAGTCTTCAATGAGTAACCCGCTTTTAAGCAAAGGTCCCTTCTGATAATCCTTAACTATGCCGACAACATCAACGCTCTCCCTAGAGAGATACCCTAAGAATAATCCGCCAATTGCTCCACAACCTAAGACTGCTACTTTCATTTTTTTCTACTTCTCCTGATTAATATATTGTGAATAATCAATATTTAATTGATTAAGTAGCCTCTCTAACATCCCTTTAAAGGCTGGAGGAACCTCCTGGAAGAAAGCAACAATTAAATCTTTGTCCTCAACTTCTTTAGAATCTCTTGCTTTAGCTAACTCTTCAGACTTCTGCTTAATAAGTTGCTCAGCAATTGTTCTGTGAAATTGCGGTAAATTCTCAATTACCTTATCAAACTTACTCTTTGTTTCCTCGTTCCAGATAACTCCCATAATACCTTCCTCTCCTTCTTATAATTTATCAACAACTCCAAAAGCTAAATCAGCCATCTTCATCTCGGCCTCAAAGAATCTATAGTCAGCAAATCCTAATGTACCGGTAATAAGGTTATCAGAGACTGCTAAGACAGCTGCGACCTTTTTCTTATAAATATTGGCTACAGTCACAAACGGTGAAGTTACCATATCAACGGCAATCGCACCCTTTTCGATATAAGGATTGACTATTTCCCTAGTCTCCCTAAATAAAGCATCGGTTGTCCAAACCCCTCCGCGATGTAAGGTGCTGGCACTTTTAAAAGCCTCTTCTATCTTTGATGTCAATTGGTTATCTACCTTAGAGACATAATTATCATCTACGTAGTACTTAGTTGCCCCATCTCCCCGGATAATATCAGTAGCTAAGATGTAATCTCCAACATTTATATCTTCTCTTAAGGCTCCGCAAGAACCAAGCCTAACCAAAGCATTGATCCCGCCAACACATAAAAACTCAGTAACAAAGGCTGAGTCAGGAGCATAAAATCCACCATTACCAACGGTTACTTTCTTGCCCTTATAAAAGCCGGTCCAGAAAGTATAACCAAGAAAGGTAAAGTTCTTAACGCAATTCTCTAACCTTTCCAGACACATCTTTGCTCTATGTTGCTGTCCGCTAACTAAAGCAATTTCGCCAAAATCACCGTCTTTAAATTGTAAAGAGCTAAGAAGTTCTCTGGGGTTCAGATGAATATCTCTTTGCATCATAATTGGTCTCCCTGTTTAAGTTTCCCCTTATCAATCTTTCCGGTTCTATTTTTAGGTAAGCCTTTTACGAATTCAAAGTGATGAGGAATCTTAAAGTGAGCTAAGTGCTCTTTTAGGAAATCTTTTAGCTCTTGCTCATCTAAAGCCTCCTCTTCTTTAGAGACTATAAATGCTTTGGGAACTTCTCCGCGTAAATTATCAGCTACACCGATAACAGCAACCTCTTTTACCTTAGAATATTTATGTATCTTCTCTTCAACCTCAGCTGAGAAGACTATCTCTCCAGCCACTTTAATCATATCTTTTTTTCTTCCGACTATATAATGAAGACCGTCAGAGTCAACTCTGATGATATCCCCGGTCTTAAGCCAACCCTTTTCAGTTAATACCTCTTTGGTCAGGCCGGGCTCTTTATAATACTCTCTCATAATCGCTTCGCCCTTAACCCAGAGCTCTCCTTGAGAAGGCCTCTCTAACTTATTACCAGCTTCATCGACAATTTTTGCCTCGAGATTAAAGTCAAAATAACCAATGCTTGAGATTTTACTCTCATCAGAAGGAGAAAAAGCATTGGGAGCAGAGGTTTCGGTCATACCCCAGCCGTTTAAAACTACTGCCTGGGGGCATACTTTGTGAAATCGTTTTAAAAGCATCGGAGATGAAGGCGCACCAAAAACAACTGCATATCTTAAGGAAGAAAGGTCGAATTTATCGTACTCTTTTAAGGAAAGAATTGCTACGTACATTGCCGGGACAATACAGAATATAGTAACTTTGTGGCACTCTATACTCTTTAGAAACTCAAAAGGATTAAACCTGCTCATAAGAACAAGTGGCGATGAAAAAGTAATCATAAGAAGTATATAGTCTAGCCCGCCAACATGCGAGAAAGGAACTCCGCCGCATAAGAAGACATCATCCCCGGATACTCCCAGGAAGTGATCAATTGTCTTGGAGGGATTATCTAGGTGTCTATACTCTAAGCTTACTCCTTTAGGATGGCCGGTAGAACCCGAGGTATAAAATAAAGCTGCCAAGTTATCTTCCTTATGCTCAACTGAAGGTTGGCCAGAGCTACTCTCTCCTAAAACTGCATCCCAGGAAGAAACTTCCCCTGCCTCTTCTCCAAATACAATTATCTCTTTTAAGCTTACGCACTTACTCTTAATATTAGCTAAATCGATTTTAGGATGAGCGATTAAAACTTTTGCCTGGCTATGATTTATAAAATTAATTATCTCATTCTCGGTTAACATAAAATCCAGAGGAACTACTGCTGAGCCTGCGCTAAATACACCTAAAAAAGTAAAGATAGCTTCAGGAGTATTAGGAAGGAATATAGCAACTTTATCACCACTGCTCACACCGATCTTAAGAAGGTAGTTAGCGAGCTTAAATGAAGAGTCTCTGACTTCAGGGAAAGTAATTGCTTTACCTTGAAATAAAATGGCTGATTTTTGTGGATATTTTTCAGCCTGCTTTGTGAGTAATTCCCTTATATTCATCCTTTAAGCCGTCGTAAAATTTAAATAGTAAAATTTTACTATTCACAGCCAGTTAGTCAAGGTTTTTGTATATAAATTGCTAGTTTTTCCGTCTCAAGAAGCTTAAAGCCTCAAGGTGTGGGGTGTGGGGAAAAAAATCAAAAGGCTCAATAAAATCAAGGCTATATTGGCCTAAGAACCCTTCTAAATCCCTGAAGATAGCCTCAGGATTACAGGATGAATAGATGATATTCTTGGGTCCCAGCCTTAAAATAGCCCTTATTATCTTAGGCGAGAGCCCGCAGCGTGGAGGGTTTAAGACCAAGAAATCAGTATTCTTATAGAATGCGCCCTGGGTGTTGAGGAACCTTCTGGAGTCAGCAGCAAAAAAAGAAATATTATCTATCTTGTTAATCTTAGCATTCTGCCAAGCTATATCAACAATTTCCTCTTCTCTTTCTATACCCCAAACAAATTTTGCATCCCGAGCAAGAAACATCCCAATAGAACCTACTCCGCAAAAAAGATCTAATACCTGCTCAGTGGAAGAAGCTTTAGCATAATCCCTAATCTTCTTATAAAAATCTACTATAGCATAGGGGTTAACCTGAAAGAATGTATCAATACCGATTCTAAAAGTTAGGTCATCTAATCTCTCTTTGATAAAAGGTTCGCCATATAAGAGCTCTTTTTTGTCAAAGACTACTGCATCGGAGAATGAATCGCTAATAATCTGATAAATAGATTTAATAGTAGATTTTAATTTCAATTTAGTTAAAGCTTTTACAAATCCCCTAACATCCAGGGCTTCACTGCTGCTGGTAACTATACCAATCATAATCTCTTTGGTAAATTTTGCCTCCCGGATGATTAAGTAACGCAAGAACCCCTGATGAGAGTACTTATCATATACAGAGTGCTTTTTTGTTTTAAGAAAATCTTTAATTGCTTTTAGGACTTCTCCTGAGTCCGGAGAAAAAATCAGACACTCCTCTATATCTACTACCTTTCGCCTCTCTTTCTTGCTATAAAGGCCGCAGACAAGGCCCTCCTGATCAGCAAAAGTAAACTCCATCTTATTGCGATAGTACTCTCGAAGAGAGGAATTAATCGGTTTTAGCTCGGTATCAATTTTATGGGAGGCAGCTAAATCCTTAACCTTGCCTTCTTTAGCAGCAAGCTGTTCCTGATAAGGAATATCTTGAAAACGACATCCTCCACATTCTTGAAAGTGCTTACAAATCTTCATCTTATGGTTAAATCCTTTAATTTCTTTCGCCTTCCTCCCCGGGGAGAATCAAGAGGATATCCTAGGGCTAAAACTGCTGCCAGCTCTAAGTTTTCAGGGGTTTTTAGGAGTTTGTGAATCTGGGCTTTTTGATTTAAAATTTCACCTAGCCAACAAGCTCCTAGCTCTTTAGAGTGGGTAGAGATAAGCATATTCTGAATACAAGCACCTATTGCCATTAAATCCTTATCGCGATTATAAGAGTCCTCTTTATCAAAAAATACTACTATAAGCTTATTGGCGCTCTTTACTATCTGAGAGTATTTCGTGTACTCAGCTAAAGAGTCTTTATCCTCTTCGATCAAGACCATAAACTTCCAAGGTTGATTATTAAGTCCTGAAGGAGCCCAGCGGCCAGCCTCTAAAATCTCATCGATAATATCCCTGCTAACATCCTTTTTCTTGAATTCCCTTACTGACCTTCTTGTCTTTACAAGTTCTAAAATATCCATAACAATCACCTCTGGTAAACTAGGCCCACCAGTAGCCTAATTCTTTTAATATTCGCGGCCGATCCTGCCAATCTTCTAAAACCTTAACCCAAATATCTAAGAAGACTTTTTTACTATAAATCTTCTCAATCTCCGGGCGCGAGCGGCTTCCCACTTCTTTAAGTGCCTCTCCTCTCTTCCCAATAACGATTCTCTTTTGAGAATTTCTCTTAACATAAATATTGGCTTTTATCGAAACTATCTTTTTCTTATTATTTATCTCTTCGACCTCAACTGCTATAGAGTGCGGTAATTCTTTCTTGAGTTGTAAGAATAACTTCTCCCTTATGATATCGGCAACCCTAAATTTAGGCGGAAAATCAGTTACGGAATTACTACCATAGTAAGGGTGGGAGTCCGGTAAGTTCTCTAAGATAGAATCTCTTAACTTATCAACATCTTTTCCGGTCTTGGCGGATAAAGGTATGTAATAAATTAAAGGGTTTCTCTTACCCTCTACTCTCCCAGCCCATGAATCAATATAAGCATTAAGATATTTAAGCCCTAAGTCAACCTTATTTAAAACCATAATTGTTTTAACTTTTTGCCCGGTAATAATCCGCATCAGCTCCCCCTCTTCCTTACCGGGACGCCGAGATATATCAACAACATAAATGACTAAATCACAACCCTCCAAGGCTCTTTTAGCAAGTGTATTTAAGTGCGAAGCTAACTTGTCTTCAAAAGAATGAATGCCCGGTGTATCAACAAAAACAATCTGAGCATTTTCAAGATTTAGAATTCCTTTTAATTGATGGCGCGTAGTCTGAGGGATAGGGGAAATAATACTTACCTTATTACCTATTAAAGCATTAAGAAGGGTAGATTTGCCTACATTAGGCCTACCGAGAATAGTTACAAATCCTGATTTAAATTTTTTATTTTTCATCTTAGAGTAGAAATTCTTATATACCTTCTCTTATCGCCTGTTTGTTTCACTCTTTCTTCTCTAAAATGATTTCTTCGCGCAGAAGATAGAGGGCTTTTTTAAGATGTCCTTTAAAATCCACATAGTCCTCTCTTTCTACAAATCTCTTCTTAGCTCTAAATTCTTGATTGAAAATAACCGAATCAGAATCTTTCCGGTAAGAGACCTCGAAAACAAACCAAGGGTTCTCTAAAGTAGTAGAGCGGGGCAAGTATTTAACCTCTAAATTCTTCGGCAAGGTTATGTTTATATTTGCCCTAATACTGTATATTCCTTCAAAATCAACCGGATACTTTCTATCCTCTTTGCTGATTAAAGCATGGTCAAGGCGTACTTGGTCTAGGGCCGGTACAATCCTTAAATCTCTAGCTGGATTAAGAAATTCTTCAGTTTCAAATCTATAGGTAAGCGTGGGTACGGTATCAAAGTTATCAACACCGCTTATCTGGTAATCAATTAACTTAGATAGAGATGATATCTCCATCATCTTTTGCTGGATTTCTTCCTTTATTATCGCCGGATGGGTATACTTTAAATACCAGCGGTAAGAGGAAGAATAAAACCCTTGAGTTGATACTCCCCGCCTAATCGCTGCGCTCTCATCCTCATTAATCACTATATCCATCTTATAGGCAAGTTCATTATCCTCTATGGTGTTAATCTTAGCTATAAGCCAGGTATCATCTGCAAATACTAATATCAGCCTATCTTGATCAGAAAGAGGGACATATTCAAAAGCTGTAGTCTCAGCTGTAGGATCCATGAAAATCAATCTCCCATCTATCTCGACAGCAGAGATAGCATGGTCAAAGATAACAGCCGGAAAGTCTTCATGCATAGGATAAGTACCGCGAGTCGGTATAAGTAGCGGGTATCCTTTTAAACCAGCATACCTTAGCATCGCTACTAAGAGGATTGCCTGGTCTTTACAATCCCCATACCTGTTCATGAATACTTCATTAGCATAGTGTGGCTCATGGCCACTCTCTCCATACTCTATAGCTACATAACGAATATTTCTGGCTACAAATTCATATAATCTCTTTGCTTTATTATAGTCAGTGGCAGCGTCGGTAGTAAGCTCTTTTACAAAATCCTTTACCTCTTTATTTAACTCAAGCTTCTCTTGATAAAGAGGCTTCCACCACTTATAAATCTCATCCCAAGAAGAAAAACTAGAAATCAAGATCGCCGGATTAATATAAGGGTTATTAGGCATACTATACTCGGGGATAATAGACTCTACTTTGTCAAATCTCCAAGAGTATATCTTCTTGCCTTCTCTTTGGGCTACCTTAGGTGCAAGGCTAATGCCCTCTGCATACTCTTGGTTTAAAAACTTAAAATTGATATCACGATTACTAGGAGTGGTTAGATCAAACTCAGCCCTAAAGACAGGGTAGCCTTCACGAAGGTGGTAAATAAGACTAAAGTCATCTTCATTGATTAACTTAGAAGAATGCATTTTTACCTTATATTCAATAAAAGAACCAACCTCCACCGAAGGCATAGAGACAATAAATGCCCGGGAGTTGCTGTAGAGAGGAAAATTCAAATATCTGCTTACATCACGGATACTTTCTTCTCCGGCATAGATTACCTTACCATCTTTGGTTATTGTCCGGGCATATTCTAACTCTACCCTCTCATAGGTGGAATCATACCCCATCTCAACCTCAGCTAAAACTTTACCTCTCTCTTGCAAGACTTTCTCGATAACGTGTATGGTAGATACAGAAGTATTATCAGGTTTGATTTCGATTTCCTCATCAACCAATAGATATATCGCAGCCTCGTCCTCTAGCCCTTTAAGAAAACTTTCAGCCGCTTCAGATATTGCTACTACTTCTTCAGGAATTTTATCTTCTACCCTGGCTTTAATCGATTTTACTCTTTCTTTAGCCTTCTCCTTAAAAGAGGTACCTACCTCCTTATATATTTCAAGAGCCTTGGGAAATAAATTCTTCTCCTCCAAGACCTGCCCGTAAAGATAAAGGTATTCATTATCTTTAGGGATAGGCTTTAGCTGTTCAAAGATCTCGATAGCATAGTCATATTCCTTTGCCTTAACTAAAGCTTTTGCTAAAATTATCTTTGCCCCTTGATTATCTACACCTTCAAGAATCTCCCTTACCTGCGAATAATCTTTAAAGTCATAGTAGAACTTAGCTAATTTTAGCCTTAGCTCTAAATCATCCGGGTTATTCTTCAAAAGCTCTTCGTAGTAGCTAACTAATTTTTCATAGTTATTCTTAAGTTCTTCTAAGGTAGCAACCTTGCCGCTAGAAGAACTGTTAGGGGCTTGAGAACAGCCAAATAAGCTAAAGAGAAAAATTATTACTATTAACTTAGGCAATAATTTTGAGGACATCTTTTATCGGTTGGTTAGGAGCTATAGCTTACTTAAGAATCTCTCTATCCTTACTGCAGCCTCTTTTAAGTTTTCTAAGGAATTAGCATAAGAAATCCTTATGTAAGAATCAAACTCTCCTCCGAATGCTGTTCCGGGTACTACAGCAACTTTTTCCTGGAGTAATAGCCTCTTAGCAAAATCTAAAGCACTTATTTTATATTTCTTTAGTGAAGAGAAGCAGTAAAATGCTCCTTGGGGTTTAACCGTAGAGAGCCCTAAACGGTTAAGTTCCTTGACTACAAAATCCCTTCTCTTCTTGTATTCTCTTTGCATCTGACTTACTTCTTTTCTTGCCACTAAAGCTTCAACTGCAGCAACCTGGGACATAATCGGGCCGCAAAGCATTGAATATGAGTGTATCTTGGTCATTGCCGAGATAATCTCCTTATCTGCACAAGCAAAGCCAACTCTAAAACCAGTCATAGCATAACCTTTGGAGAATCCATTAAGCAAAATTGTCTTCTCTTTTGCTTTTTTGCTCAGAGAAGAAAATGGAACATGAGCTTTGCCGTAGTTTAGCTCATCATAGGTCTCATCGCTAATGATAACTATATCTTTCTTGGATAAAATATTCCAAATCTGGCTCAACTCCTTACGGCTATAGGTTACGCCGGTAGGGTTAGAGGGATAGTTTAATATTATTGCTTTGGGATTTTGCGAAAGTAAGTTCTTAAGTTTCTTGAGATTAATCTTAAAGCCCTCCTCTTCCTTTGTTGGCAGATAAAGTACCTTGCCGCAGCATATTTCAACCAGAGCTGGATAAGCAACATAATAAGGGGTAGTTATAATAACCTTATCCCCAGGCTCTAAAATAGCTCTTAAAGCCAAATCCAGGCCTTCGCTAACCCCAACTGTGATAAGGGTTTCTCCCTCGGGATTATACTTTAAAGAATATTTCTTCTCTAGGAGGTTGGTAATTCCTTTACGCAGAAGAAAAAGGCCCTGATTAGAAGTATAAGAGGTCAGTCCCTCCTCTAGGGCAGTAATTGCTTTTTCTCTAATCCTCCAAGGAGTGATAAAGTCAGGTTCGCCTACACCCAGAGAGATAACCTCAGGCATCCCCAAAACTAAATCAAAAAATTCCCTTATCCCTGAAGGTGGTATTTTTTTTATTCTTTTTGATACCATATTAATATGTTATTGGTAATCGTTGGTTCTTCTCCCCCTTCACTAAAATTACCCCGTCTTCTTTGTATTTCTTAAGCATAAAGTGGGTAGCTGTACCTCTTACTGAACTCAAAGGTGCTAACTTCTCAGAGACAAAACTTGCTACTGTATTTATATCTTCTCCACAGACCTCAAGAAGTAGGTCATAGGTTCCGGAGAGAAGATAACAGCTCTTTACCTCTGGAAACCGATAAATTCTCTGAGCGACTAAATCAAAACCAACATCTTTCTGAGGAGCCACCTTAACCTCGATTAAAGCAACTACACCTTTACTCTCAGTCTTTTGTTTATTTATAATTGTTTTATACTTTACGATTACTCCTTTTTTCTCATAGTTCTTCATTGCCCGTTCGATATCTTTCTTGCTTTTGCCGGTTAGTTTCTGCAAATCCTCTAAGGAAATTCGGGCATTACTCTCCAAGATTTCTAGTACATCATCCATAACTACCTCCTGGTATAATCATCAGGTATAAGCTCCGATTATACCTGATTACAATGATTATTAAATAGAGATTGCAACGATTGATTAATCTGTGTAATCTTTTCCTAATCCATACAATCTCTTTTATTTTATCAAAATAACCTTTAAATTCCTAGCAAATTAATTACTCCTAGGCTCTTCTACTTTCAAAATACGGTTTAATTTTATGCTAGAGGAATCCTTACTCTTGCCCTGATACAAAAGGTAAGAATACTTATCTTCTTCGAGAATACGAAGGGGCAACACCTCTTCTTCTTCTAAGATATTGGCAGAAGAAAAATACTTTATTCCTAAGGCTGCTCTCTTCTCTATCGCCGCATTAAGAAGGAGAATTTTCCTTTCTTCCTTCGATTTAAAAATCTCATTATTTAGACCATAGAGAGAGATAAATTCACCTAACTTCTCTATTCTTTTTTCTTTAAATATATCAAGGAGCTTTATAAGAATCTGATAAGCAGCTGAAGCATCGCCTAAAGCCCGATGCAACCCTTGGCTACAATCAATATTAAAAGATCTGGCTGTTGCCTCTAGATTGTATCGAGGCAGTTTAAGAGCATCTCTGGCCATAGAAAGAATGTCTACTGCTGGTAATTCTAAAGGCGGCCGGTTGGATTTCTTTAGATGGTTATTAATAAAGCTCATATCAAACTTAATATTGTAAGCACAGATTATAGACTCACCCAAGAATGAAACAAATTTATCAGCTATATCTTCAAAATAAGGGGCATCTTTTAACTCCTCTTCAGATATCTTGTGAACATCGTAAGCTTGATCAGGCATGTTTCTGTTAGGGTTAATTAAGCTGTGAAACTTATCAATGGTTTTTCTGCTCTTAACCTTAAAAGCCCCTATCTCGCATATGGAATCTCCGGTAACTACATCTAAGCCAGTAGTCTCTAAATCAAGAATTACCAGGTTAAAATCTTCGATATTCCTCGTTAAATCCATCTTTTAAGATTTAGATAATTACCTTAGCGACAATTTTCCTATCTCTAGCCCGGGTATCAAAATCAATTAAGACTACCTGCTGCCAAGTTCCTAAATCAAGCTTGCCTGCGGTCACAGAGACAAACAAGTGGGTTTTAATAAAAGAGCTCCTCAAGTGCGAGTGGCCGTTGTCATCAGACCAGGTAAAATTATGAGCATAGTCATCTCTGTAAGGCAAGAGGTCTTCAAGTGTATGTTTTAGATCTCTTACCAAGCCTGGTTCATATTCCATAGTGGTAAGAGCAGCGGTTGAGCCAATAACTGATAAGAAGATAATACCCTCCTTTATCTTCCCCTCTTCTACGCTCTTTCTCAACTGCGGGGTAATGTCTATGATATCGCTATTACCCTTTGTTCTCACCTTTATGTATCTAGTTAGCATAAGTTTGGTTATAAAGCTTTATCTTATCGCGCTTCCGGTAGCCACCTCTTTATCTAAAATTATTAAGCTAACATCATCCTTGTCTTGAGCAGCCAATAGCATGCCTTCGGATAGAACCCCTCTAATATTCTTTGGTTCTAAATTGGTCAGAACAACTATAAGTTTATTCTCCAATTGTTCCGGGGTATAAAAAGGCTTAATTCCGGCTACCAACTGGATCACCTTCTCTCCGATATCGACCTTTAATAGGTAGAGCTTCTCAGCATCAGGGTGAGGATTAACCTCTAAAATCTTGCCTGTTTTTAGTCCCAGCTTAGAAAAATCATCAAAATTTACCATTTCCTCGTCTCCTTTCTCCTTTGTTTAAATACCTATTATTATATTGATAATCTCCTGTTTTAAAGAAATATTTTAGCAATTCTGATAATTAAAGCAAATAATTTATTATTATGGCATTATCGGGAATTTAGACAGGCAAGAAGGGGATGATTTCTCAGACACCAGCGGCCAAATCTTTCAGTATTACCCAAAGTAAGATGATAATTATCATTACTGAAACTAGATAAAAGTCATTAAAATATATGAATTCCCTTACCCGCTCCAGAGAACGGTCTTTCTTCTCGGGGATATTATACTTCTTCTTTATTGCCGGTTTAATCCTTAGGATATCCTCTTTTTTGAACCTTAAGAATTCCCCGGCGACTTTAAAGTGAGGAACAAGATTTTTATTAGCCAAATCAATAACATCTTTCTCGGAAATACCCAAGGTATGGGAAACTTCTCTTGTGGTAAAGAGTTTCTCTTGCATTTTTTATCGATACTGGTTTATTGGGGATTAAGATTTATGGGCGACCCAATTCTCTACTTCCCGGCGGTCAAACAGTAATTTATTGCCTTCCTTTTCTACAGGAATTTTCCCGCCTTCAACCCATTCTACAATCTTCTTCTCTTCAACGGAAAGGTAATCAGAGAGCTCTTCTAAAGAAATTCTTGCCTCAGCTGTCCTACACTTACCATTAAAAATTGCTCCCTCATCAATAGAAATCTTAGGCACCTCTATATTGCCAATAACCTGAGCTGTCAAAAGAAGCCTGACGATCTCTGTTGCTTTAATATTACCCTTGATGCTCCCGCTAATAGTTATGTTTTCGCCGATAATGTCAGCCTTTACTTCTGCGGCCTGACCAATAGTAAGTTTTCCTTTGGTATTGAGACTACCTTCAAACTTCCCATTTATCCGTAGATTCACAGGGTCAGAAAAAACTAAGCTCCCCTGCATCGTGGCATTTACATCGAGAATTTTATCATCTTCTTTTCGTCTAGCCATTTTTTCACCCCCTATAATTATCTACCGTATTTATAGCAGCAGAATGCTATTAAGAAAGCCGTCTGGTGAATTAGCCAGCCTCTTTCTCTAACTTCTTCAGGAGCGAAAGAGCCAAGTAAGAGGCGCCGGTAACAATTATGGCAGCGCTAAAATATCCGCAGCCAACAGCTAAACCAATTGCCGCACTAATCCAAATACTTGCTGCTGTGGTTAAGCCGCGAATCCCCTCTTTGCTCCTTATGATCGTACCTGCGCCTAAGAAACCTATTCCAGTGATTACTCCGGCAGCAATCCTTCCCGGATCAATGTTACAATCTTCTCCTTGATAAATACCATAGATATAAAGGGAAGTCAACATTACTAAAGCTGCGCCGACAGTGACCAAAATGTGGGTCCTTAAGCCTGCACTACCGCCCTTTTTCTCGCGTTCTAGGCCGATCACACCTCCTAAAACAAAGGCTAAAACTAACCGTATTATTGTGGAAAATAAATTTAACATCTTAATTGGCTTGAGCTTTCAACTCTATAGCGCTCTTCTTTCCTTTTATATTATACAGGTAAAAGCCTAATCCTGCAACTATTGCTGCATTGTCGCCGGAATACTCGAAAGGCGCAAGAAAAACCTTTACTCCTCTCTTTTCCTCCTCCCTAAGGCGTTTTCGTAAGTACTTATTAGCAACAACACCCCCTCCGCAAACAATCCTTTTCATCTTGAACTTATCTTTTGCCTCTAAAATCGTACTTATGATTGTCTCTAAAGCTGCATACTGGAAAGAGGATACAAGCTTTCTCTTCGTCGCGGAATTAAAAAGACCTCTTTTCTCGATTTCCTCCTTCTTGTAGATAAGAGCAGTCTTGATACCGCTAAAACTTAAATCAAAACCTATCTTTCCGCACTTGAAGTTAAAATCATCTTTATATTTAGCCTTAAAGAGCTTATCAATGATTGGCCCTCCAGGATAACCCAAATTATAAGCTTTAGCTACTTTATCAAAGACCTCTCCGCAAGCATCATCGCGAGTCTGTCCTAAAGTCTTTATTTTATTAAAGTCATCTACCCGATAAATCTCAGTATGACCGCCAGATATTACTACTCCTAAAAAAGGAAATTTTAATTTCTTCGGATAATTTAAGAAAGAAGCAAAAAGATGAGCATGAAGGTGATTAACTCCAATAAAAGGTCTTGCTAGAGCTAAAGAGAGAGCTTTAGCAAAATTAAGTCCAACAACTAAGGCTCCGACTAATCCGGGTTTGTAAGTTACAGCTATTAAGTCCAACCTCTTTAATGATATCCCAGCCTCTTTGCTAGCTGCTGCCAAAACCTTATCAATATTCTCAAGGTGAGCCCGGGTAGCTATCTCCGGTACTACTCCCCCATATTTCTTATGTTCTTTTAAAGAGGATAAAGTTACACTGGAAAGGACTTGGTAATCTTTTAGGATTGCGCAGGAGGTTTCATCACAAGAAGTCTCAATGCCCAGGGTATACATACAGTTAATAAATATTTGTCTGGTAAATGTGTAAAAGGATAAAGGAGTAAATTGGTTTTAAGTATCCGCCATTCATTTACTCGTATACCCATCCACTCATTAGCTCATTTACTCAAAACAAGAAGGCCTTTAATTAAGTCTAAAGCTCTTAATATCTGATTATCTTCTTTGTAATTAAATTCTTTCTTCTTATCTAAGTTCTCAAAGACATCCTCTTCTGTTTTCTCAATCACCTCTTTAGACACCTCAATATCTGGTTCAACCCCTTTCTCATGAATGCTCTCGTCACTCGGTGTGTAGTATTTAGAGGTAGTAAGGCGCATGGCTGAGCCATCAGATAAGGGGAGTATCGTTTGAACCGACCCCTTGCCAAAAGTTGTCTCACCAAGCAATATTGCCCGCTTATTCTCTCTTAAAGCTGAGGCAAGGATTTCGCTTCCGGAAGCACTGCCCTTATTTATCAATACTACCAGAGGAATATCTAAGTACTTCTTACTGAAAGGTAGTGATTTATATACTCTCTTCTCTTCAGTTCTTGAGTCAGTAGAGACTACAGTCATCCCATCCTCCAAGAACTTACTTGATATGTCTATGGCTGAGTTAAGTAAACCTCCAGGGTTATTCCTTACATCGAGAATCAGGGCTTTCAAACCGTCTTTTTCTAATTCCTTCAAGGCTTTACCCAAATCTATGGAGGTAGTTTCTCTAAACTCCCCTACCTTTACATAACCAATACCATCTTCTAAAATTGCTGGTCTCTTTATATCTTTTATTTTTATTATGTCCCTTACGATAGTTATGTCTTCAACTTTTCTGCTCTTTTCTCTCAAGACTGTTATAGTAACTTTGGTCTTAGGCTCACCGCGTAAATTTTTAACTGCACCATTTAAGGTAATATCTTTGGTCGTCTCGCCATCTATCTTAATAATAATATCCCCGGCTTCAATTCCAGCCCGCCAGGCTGGCGTATCTTCTATTGGGGAGATAATAGTAAGAAGGCCGTTTCTTATGGTAATCTCAATTCCGAGGCCTCCGAACTTTCCTTCGGTCTCTACAAGAAGGTTCTTGTAATCGTCAGGAGTTAAGAATTGGCTATAGGCATCTAAAGAGAGGGCCAACCCTTTCATTGCTCCATAGATTAGATCCTCTGGGGTTTTCTCCTCTACGTATTTTCCCTCAATGACTGCTAATCCTTCAGCAAATATCTCTAGCTCTCGATACAACTCATCCTTCTCCTTACCAAATGAGACTCTCACTTGGTATGAAGAGATAACCACCGCTAAAATTATTGTAAAAATAACAGATCTTCTTTTCATTTTTCGATCCTCCTTTTTAGCATTTCTCTTGCCACTTGGGGATTAGCTTTGCCTCTACTTTTTTTCATTACCTGCCCAACAAGAAACATTATTGCCTGATTTCTACCTTCTAAATACTCTTTAACCGGCTTAGGGTTCTCTTTAATAGCATCCTCGATAAATACACTTAACTGATCTTCCCCGGAAACTTGAGCAAGACCTTCTTTTTCGATAATACTATCTATATCCTTATCAGTAGCAATACTTAAGGAAAGAACTTTCTTGGCTGCTAAATTATTCAATTTCTTTTCCCCAAAGTATTTTACTATCTGAGCAAACTTTTGCGCAGATATTTTTACTGAGTCAAACCCCTTCTCTAAAGTATTCACCTGTTCTAAGAACGGCCCTAAGAGCCAATTGGATAACTCTTGAGGTTTAGGGTAAGACTTATTAGCCTCTTCAAAGAAATCAGCTAGCCAGAGAGAGTTAAGAATTATATCTGCTTCCTTCTGGCCAATCTTATAATCTTTTAAAAGTCTCTGCCGCCGCTCTATTGGCAATTCCCCGACCAAAGCCTTTTCTTCTTCGATGAGCTCACTGGAAACAGAAAAATCCAGAAGGTCAGGCTCCGGAAAATAGCGATAGTCATGAGCCTGCTCTTTTGTGCGCATAACCATTGTCTTTGACTTCTCAACATCCCACAATCTGGTCTCCTGGGTTATCTTTTCACCATTCTCTATGGCCTTAGCTTGACGTTTAGCTTCAAACCCTAGAGCTGCTCTGATTCCTCTGAAGCTATTCATATTCTTTAGCTCAACCTTTATGCCTAACTTAGTATCCCCTTTTTTGCGCAGAGAAATATTAGCATCACAGCGTAAGGAACCTCTCTCCATATCACAATCAGAAGCGCCGATGTATTGAAGGATTAACTTTAAATAAGTTAGGTAATCAAAGGCCTCTTCAGGACTCCTTATGTCCGGCTCAGAAACAATCTCCAGTAGTGGTGTGCCAGTACGATTAAAATCTACCCAGGAGCAATCATCTTTATGGATAAGCTTACCGGCATCCTCTTCCATATGCACTCTATTTATACTTATCTTCTTGCCTGAAGGCAACTCTAGGATCCCACCCTCACCCAAAGGCATCTTGTATTGGGAAATTTGATAATCTTTAGGCAAATCAGGATAAAAGTAATTCTTGCGTTCAAAGTATATAGACTCATTAATCTTACACTTTAAGGCTAGAGAGACTCTTACTGCCAGCTCTAGGGCCCGCTTGTTAAAAACCGGTAAGACCCCAGGATAACCACAACAGACCGGACAGATATTACTATTAGGCAGGCTCTGGAACTTTGTAGAGCAAGAGCAGAATATCTTTGACTCTGTCTTTAACTGAGTGTGGACCTCAAGGCCAATTACAACCTCAAAATTACTCATGGCTAATCTTTGGTATCTCTTTATGAAAATCAGTGCAACTTTGAAAAGCTGAACCTAACTTTATAAGCGTAGACTCATCAAACTCTTTCCCAATCAGTTGTACCCCTATCGGTAATTTTTCAGAAGAAAATCCACAAGGAAAAGATACAGCTGGCAGACCGGCCAGATTCGTAGAGATAGTATAAATGTCTGATAAATACATGCTTAAAGGATCACTAGCCTTCTCACCAATTTTAAAAGCAGTTGTCGGAGAGGTCGGGGTAAGAATAGCATCAACCTTTTTAAAAACTTCATCAAAATCTCTTCTAATTAAAGTTCTGGCTTTAAGGGCCTTTAAATAATAGGCATCATAATATCCACTGGAAAGGCTATAGGTGCCCAAAAAGATTCTCCTCTTGGCCTCATCGCCAAAACCCTGGCCTCTAGAGTTAGCATAGAGTTCTTCTAAGCTCTCACCCCTCACTCTTAAACCATATTTTATCCCATCAAATCTCTGCAGATTTGAACTGGCTTCAGAAGAAGCAATAATATAATAAGTAGCCACTGCATATTCACTATGGGGCAGACTGACTTCAATTATTTCTGCTCCTTTTTCTTCAAGAATTTTCTTAACCCCATCAACTGCAGCTTTAACCTCCTCATTTAATCCTTGGCTAAAGTATTCTCTAGGTATGCCTATTTTTAGGCCCTTAATATCATTGTTTAAGGATTTAGTAAAATCAGGTACATCTAAAGAGGCTGAAGTTGAATCTCTATGATCGTGTCCACAAATTATATTTAAAAGATGGGCACAATCAGTAAAATCTGTAGTTATCGGACCAATCTGATCTAAGCTCGAACCAAAAGCAACTAAGCCAAAACGCGAGACTCGGCCGTAAGTAGGCTTAAACCCCACTACTCCGCAAAGGCAAGCTGGCTGACGAATTGAGCCTCCAGTATCTGAACCTAAAGCAAAAGGAACTAAGCGAGCTGCTACTGCTGCTGCTGAGCCGCCGCTTGAACCGCCAACAACTCTTCTTGTATCCCAAGGATTTTTTGTCGGCCGGTAACAAGAATTTTCTGTGGATGAACCAAAAGCAAATTCATCCATATTTGTAGTTCCAATGATATTTAATCCAGCGTCCTTTAGCTTTCTTATTACCTCAGCATCATAGACTGCTATATGTGAAGATAGAATTTTAGAAGCACAGGTGATCTTCTTCCCCTTTATGCAAATATTATCCTTTATAGCAATTGGTAGTCCCGAGAGGAAAGACTTGCCTTCTCCCTTGACTGGTTGGTCATAACTTTCTACAAAGCTACCTAAGGAGGGGTCAACTTTCTTTATCCTATCTTTAAAGAAAGAGAGAACCTCCTCTTTTTTTAATTCTTGGGTGCTAATTTTTTCTGCTAGCCCTCTTGCGCTAATATTAATTAAATCTTCCATCTATTCAATAACCTTAGGGATTTTAAAATAATCACCTTCCCGGGATGGGGAATTCTTTAAAATCTCTTCCCGGCAATCAGAAGGTATAACCTTATCCTCGCGAAAGACATCTCGGGTAATATGTACTCCTCTTGAAGGTTCAATCCCCGCTACATCTAGCTCTTTTAACTTATCAATGTAGCCGATAATTTTAGAAAGCTGCTCTTCTAAAGAGCTCTCTTGTTCAGAAGTTATCTTTATTCTGGCTAAATTAGCTACATATTCTACATCTCTTTTATCAGCCATGGGTCTCTCCTTTTATCTTAAAATTATACCACTCACCATCTAAAAATCTACACATTTGCCTAGAACTCTCTTGTTTTATTACTTCTGCCTACGAAGAGCGTAGTTTACCTCTAAAGAGGGTAAGTTCTAAGAATGTCTGAAGTCGACGTGAGCGGCTGGGGCGTCTTAATTTCCTCAATGCTTTGGCTTCAATTTGTCGTATACGTTCACGGGTAACTTTAAAAATGGTTCCGACTTCTTCTAAGGTTTTAGGGCTGCCGTCTTCAAGGCCAAACCTTAAAGTGAGAATATTTCTCTCGCGATCAGTTAAGCTATCCATAGCCTGCTCTAGCTCCTCTTTAAGCATAGAAAATACAGTAGCATTAGCTGGCGATACTGCCTTCTTATCCTCAATAAAATCACCGAAAGAAGTATCTCCATCATCACCAATAGGCGTATGTATAGATATCGGCTGTTGAGATACCTTAATAATATCTTTTATCTTTGTAACCGGAAGCCTTAACTCTTTAGATAACTCCTCCGGCGTAGGTTCTTTTCCTTTTTCTTGGATAAAAAGCCGTGAAATCCGAATTATCTTATTAATAGTCTCAGTCATATGCACAGGAATTCTAATGGTCCGAGCCTGATCAGCAATAGCCCGAGTTATTGCCTGCCTTATCCACCAAGTCGCATAAGTGGAAAACTTATACCCTCGCTTATATTCAAACTTCTCTACCGCCTTAATAAGGCCGATATTGCCCTCCTGAATTAAATCGAGAAAAGAAAGGCCTCTGTTTACATATTTCTTAGCTATACTCACTACTAACCGCAAATTTGCCTCAACAAGCGTACTCTTGGCTTGATTGTAGAGAGAAGTCTTGCCTAAGATAACCCGCATCTTATCTTTTACCTCTTCCTTACCAAAGCCTAATTTTCTTATTAACTTATTCCTCTCTCTTACTAAGTGCCTTTTCTCAGTAGCCTTCTTATTCCCCTTTCCCTTTATTTTTTCAATCCTTCTTCTTATCTTCTCAGACTCCCTAACAATATTCCTGGTCTTAGCAATGATTTGTTCGATAATTCCAATAGTGAAGTTGAATTCCTTCAAAACATCTTTCTGGCTTTCGACTTTTTTAATTCTCGACAGCTTGCCGTAAAGCTTTTTTATCCTTTTTATCTCCTCTTGCTTACTTTTAATCTCACCCTTAACAAAATCATCGGGGTTAAGTTGATCTTTAATTAATTGCTTAGATATGTCTATAAAAGTATCCCGGGATATGCCGGTAGAAAATACCTCCTCGCGTAAAACCTCTTCAGCATCTTCAATCTTCTTCGCCAACCTTATCTCTTCATCGCGAGAAAGCAAGGGAATTTGACCCATCTGCTTTAAATACATCTTAACCGGATCATCTATAGGCTGAGTGGTGGGAGTAACCTGCTTTTTCTTCTCCTTCTCCCACTCCGGAACCTCTTTAGCCTCTAAAACACTCACATCCTTGCTGTCTAATTGCTCAAAGATAGTATCCAAAGCCCGGGCGTTTATTATCTCTTCAGAAAGAAAATGATTTATTTCATCGTAGGTAAGATAGCCCTTTTTCTTTCCCAGCTCAATTAATTGCTTAATACTTCTTTCTAAAAGTTTTTTCTTACCCATTCCTTACCTCGCTATTAATTTTTTTATGTTTATTCATTAACTCTATTTTTCTTTTTTCGTCACCATTAGCTTCTGCTTCTCTTATCTCTTCACGCAATCTCACTTTTAATTGTTTCGCGCCGTCTTTGCACAACTTAACAAGGCTACTTTTGAACTCTTCGTTGTTCAGTAGTATATTTTCGTCCATCAAAATTTTCGAAATAAAACTACTAACTTCTTTGTCCTCTATTACCCCTAATAACTTCTGCATAGAACCATTTCCTTCTGCGGAATAACTACTAAAAAGAAAGGAAACGGTCTTTTGTGATAAATACGAACTAAAATACTCTTTCTTCAACTTCTTTCTTGCTAAGATAAGTGCTTTAGGATTAGTAAGCATGCCTTTAATTACCACTCTCTCTGCTATTGGCACAAATTCATTATTTATTCTTAAGTTAGCGGGGGTCACTAAAGAGGCTTTACCTTTATCATAATTTTTGTTAGTTTTTGATAATATATTGCGAAACTCTGCAATCACAATCTCTTCCTTAAGGCCTAAATTATCAGCAAGTTTTCTGATATACTCGTACTTCTGAATCTCACTGCATAATTTATCTAAAGTAATAAGCATTTCTTTAGCAATCTTCGTTTTGCCTTCTATAGAATCAGCATCGTAGGCTCTCTTTAAGCTATCTAACTTATAGTCAAAAAAATCAAGCTTCTCATCCAATAGTTTTAGAAAAGCTTCTTTACCGTCTTTGCGAACTAATGAATCCGGGTCATAGCCTTCGGGCAAGCGCACAACCTTAACTTTCAAATCGCTCTCAAGAAGCAGATCTATTGATCGTGCCGTAGCAGTTTCGCCAGCCTTATCAGAATCAAAGACTAAAACCACACAAGAAGCATACCTTTTTATTAGACGAATTTGCTCAGAAGTTAGGGCTGTGCCTAAGGAAGCAACGATATTTTTTATTCCTCTCATAAAAGGCGTGATCATATCTAGATAGCCCTCAACCACAACTACACTATCCTCTTTAATTACTTCATCCTTAGAAAAATTAAGACCGTAGAGGTGTTCCCTCTTGCTATAAAGAGCATTCTCTAAGGAATTAATATATTTGGGAGAGTTAGGTACGTCTTTCCAAGCCCTTGCCCCAAACCCGACGACACGGGCTCGAACATCAAAAATTGGAAAAGTAATTCTATTTATAAATAAATCACGAAAACTTCCCTGGCTTGAGGTAACCAAAGATGCTTTTTCCAAAACCTCTAAGGTAAAGCCTGATTTACGCATATGTTGGGTAAGAGAATTATGACCGGGGGCAAATCCGAGGTGAAATTTCTTAATCGTCTCCGGACCAATTCCCCTCTTCTCTAAATAAGTACGGATAGCCTGGCACTCTTTGCTTTCCTTTAGAATATTATGAAAAAAAGAAGTAGCTTTACTGGTGACTTCATAGAGAAAATTCTTAGTTTTCGCGCTCCTGCTCTTCTGATATGGCATAGCCATACCCAATCCCTTAGCCAGCATCTCTACAGCTTCGGGAAAAGTTACCTTCTCAATAAGAGTCAGGAACTGAAAGACCCCTCCGCCTTCCCCGCATCCAAAACAATGAAAGATTTGTTTTTGTGGGCTTACAATAAAAGAAGGAGTTTTCTCACCGTGGAATGGACAGATGGCCTTAAAATTTCTGCCGGTTTTCTTCAGGGATACATAGCTAGAAATTAACTCTGTAATATCTGTCCGAGATTGAACTTCTTCTATAAATTGTTGAGGAATCATGCTTTTGATTAGCAAATGGGTGAAAGAGCAAATGAGTAAATGGGTTTTATAATATATTTGCCCATATACACATCAACCCGTTTACCGATTAACTTTTTTTGCGTTTGAATCTTCGGAATCCTGAGAATTCGTAAATTTTGAGTTTTTCCTTACCCTCGAGATAATCGAGCATAATGTTAATGCCTAAACTATCAGAAGCAATATGTGAAGCGAAAATTACATTTATCTTGGATTCCTTGCACTTCTTAAAGTGTTCTTCGGATTGATGCATGGCAATTATGGTATCGATTCCTTTAGAGGCAAGTTCTTTGTAGATACCTTTTGGCCCTTCTGTGCCTCCGGTAAACTCAAGGTGGATATTCTTGCACCGAGAATTTTTACTTCCCACTACTATTCGAGGAGGATTGTTATTCTTTGCGGCATCAAAATACTCAGGAATAGTCTGAAGGATATCAGTTATCTTACCCAAGGTTGTAGGTTTGTTCTTGTCTATTGTTTTTCTTAAGTATTGATAAGCAAGATTGTCACAAGGTGTGTGGGCACAGATAAAATTTATATTAAGTAGGCGGGCTATATCAACGCTTCGGGAATGATTAGCTGAGCTTACTCGTCTGGCAACTTGAGATTTCCTCTCCTCAAGAAGTTTCTCGCAAACCCCTAAGGCTACTCCTTCTTTAGCAAAAACATCGATTTGCAAATCCATCACGTCATAGAAGTTAGCATAGGCTCGGCCGTAAGGGTGGTGAGAAACTACTAAATCTATTTTCTTTCCTTTCTCTTTTAATCTATCAACAAGAACCAACTCTCCGCCGTTAACGTCTATACCAACAATCATAGACTTTATATTACTCGCCGCCTCCCCAATAAGAATGCGGGTGTCAGCAAAAGGATTAAATAGTGAGTCCCGATCAAATAGTTCTTTATCTTTCTTATCTAATTTATCGAATTTTTTCTTAACTTTCTGAAGGAGTGTTTCAATTTCTTTACGGCTACGAACGTCAGCATCAATGCCTTTTTTTACTATTTCCCGGTAAAGGTTTTTCAGCTTCATAATACTCTTCTACCTCCTTATTTACTACTATCTTTGAACTAAATTTATCGTAAACTTGAAAGGCTACTAAATAAATCTTGGGGCCAACATTCTTAGATATACTATAAGATATATTATGACAAAAATGCTTTGAGTCAAGAGGAGATAAATATAATGAAAAGAAGATTATACTCCCTATAAGAGAAGCTCTAAAAGCCCCTAAAAAAAACAACATTACCCCTTCTGTAAAGTATACTTCACCTTTTTTAAAAAAGAAGGTCACTATTAGCCTGGAAAGGGTAAAAATTAACCTTATCCACAAGAGAATTAAGAGAAAAGATAAAAGCAGAGAGTATTCCCTACTTAAAAAGGGTATCTTATCTGCTAAGGAAGAATAATAATGAAAAGCAAAAAAAGATCCTAAAAGAAGCCCGGCCAGCTTAAAGCTTTCAGAGACAATTCCCCGAGAAATTGAGATGTAAATAACTCTCAGACAAAGAATTAAAAAAACTAAATCTATAAGGTTCTGGCTTTCGGATATTTCCATTTTTAGGTGTAAGTAGTATATAGCATATGCGCCAAAATTTGTCAAGGGAGCCTTTGCTGATCGGCCGGAAAAACCAAATATATTGATTTTTAGCTCTGTTTATGGTAAGTTAAAATCGATGAAAAGATATTTCTTCCTTATCATCCTTGCCTTATTCGTGCTCCCCTCTCTAAGTTATTGTCAAACAACGATAAAGGTCTTGGCCATCCAAGAAAATATCATCAATCCAGTGACTGCTGACAGAATAGAAAAAGCCTTAAAGGAAATCGAAGGCACTGACACTATTCTTATACTTAAAATAGATACTCCCGGAGGTCTACTTAGATCTACGGAAAGAATAGTTAAGTTACTCTTGAATTCCCCAAAACCAATTATTACCTATATATACCCTAAAGGCGCCCGGGCAGCTTCTGCTGGTACTTTTATTGGGTATGCCTCACACATTCTAGCTATGAGCCCCTCTACCCATATTGGCGCAGCCCACCCAGTAATTGGAGGGGGGAGCTGGGGGAATATAGATAAAGAGATGCAGAAAAAAATCATGAACGATACTATGGCCTGGGCAGAGAATATATCCCAAACCAGAAAGCGTCCGTTTAAATTCTTAAAAGATGCCATAGAAGAGAGCATCTCTATAACTGAGGTTCAAGCCTTAAAGAAAGGCGTTTCTGACTTAACCGCAGTTGATCTTGACGAACTCCTTAGGAAAATTGATGGACTAACAGTAGAAACGACGAAGGGAAAGATAAAATTATCAACCAAGGATTCACAAGTAGAAGAAATTCCTTTAACTAGCCGCGAGAAGTTTCTTGATACTATTATCGACCCTAATATCGCTTACCTGCTCTTAACTTTAGGGTTCTTAGGTTTAATCTTTGAAGTAACACATCCTGGCTTTGGTTTCCCAGGAATTGCCGGAGTAATTTGTCTTATTCTCTCTTTCTACGCTCTTAGCGTTTTGCCGGTAAATTATGCTGGTCTTACTCTAGTTATATTAGGAATAATCTTTTTTATTGCAGAAGCATTCACTCCTACCTTTGGGCTGTTTACTCTCGGTGGTGTTGCTGCTTTCTTCTTAGGCTCAGTAATGCTCTTTAACCAGCCTCAATTTGTTAAGGTTTCCTATAGGTTTATCTTACCGTTAGTCCTTGCTCTTGCTGGACTTAGCTTATTCATCTTAGGCAAAGTTATCGCAACATTAAGGCTTAAGCCAAGAGTAGGCCAAGAAGCTTTGATAGGCCAAGAAGCAACAGTTTTAACTAGCATAAGAGCAAAAAAGAGTGGCAAGGTGTTTTTAGAAGGGGGGATATGGATTGCTCAGGCAGACGAAAAGATAAATAAAGGGCAAGTAGTTATAGTAACAAAAGCATCCGGGCTTAGGCTACATGTGAGATTAAAAAAGGAGACAGAAGTATGTTAAGGATTTTTTTACCGATTATCGTTTTTTACATTATAAGCTGTATAAAAATCGTTCGCGAGTACGAGCGGGTAGTAATCTTCCGCTTAGGGAGAGTCTTAAAAGAACCTAAAGGTCCGGGAATATTCTTTATTCTCAGGCCAATAGATGAGATGAGAAAATTGGATTTAAGAACTATCACTCTTGATGTTCCTCCTCAAGATATCATTACTAAAGATAATGTTTCGGTAAAATTAAACGCGGTTGTTTATTATCGAGTTATGGATCCGATAAAAGCAATAACTGATGTAGAAGATTATGAGTTTGCAACTAGTCAGATTTCTCAGACCACTCTAAGAAGTGTTGTCGGGCAGGCAGAGTTAGATGAGCTCCTCTCTAATCGAGAGAAGATAAATAACGCTCTTCAGGGAATTATTGATAAACAAACCGATCCTTGGGGAATAAAAGTATCGGTCGTTGAGATAAAACATGTTGACCTTCCTGATGAAATGCGCCGGGCAATGGCCCGCCAAGCAGAGGCTGAACGGGAAAGACGGGCCAAAGTAATAGCATCCCAAGGAGAAGCTCAAGCCGCAGATAAATTAAAAGAAGCGGCCACAACAATAGCTGAGCACCCTATGGCTTTGCAAATGAGGTACTTGCAAACATTGGTTGAGATTTCTTCGGATAAATCATCAACGATAATAGTTCCTGTTCCGATTGACCTTTTTAAGGTATTTATGGAGAAAAAGTAGGTGGATAAGGAAACCTTTGCTATAGCCTTTAGCGAGAGAGAGCGAGCAGAAGCAATCAAGGAAATCTCTTTAAAGGTAAAATTGGTCTTTCCTAAAAAGATAGACTACCTTATCATTCTGTTCACCCCAGACTATAATCCTAAAAATTTTTTAAGGGCAATAAGCCTTACCCTAAAACCCAAAAAAATCTTAGGCCTGCAATCACCGTTCTTGATCTTTGAAGGCAAAGTTGTTTCTAGGGGAGTTGTGGCCTGTTGCGTAAATAAAGATGGGGTGGAGCTTCATGAAATCTTTTCTAAAGCCACCAACCCCCAAGAAATTGAATCGTTCTTAACCTCCTCATTTAAGAAGTTGAAAAGAAGGGGTTTCTCTTTCTTCTCTTTTGTCTCTCCCCCAGTCAATCCAGCTACCTATATCAGAGGAGTAAAGATGTCTTTGGGAAAATTCTTTGAGCTTCGAGGTGCTGGCTTTACAAAGCAATATTCCTCTTACAATTCTCAAATTGTAAATAATGACCTTAGCGATGGATTGGTAACTGTTGCCCTAAAAGGGCTTGAGATACGTTCATTGAGATTAGGGGGGTATGTGCCTTTAGGAAAACCTTTTACTATTACCAAGACCACGACTAACAGGGATATCATCATGGAAATAGATAATCAGCCAGCGATAAACATTTACAAACACTATCTTCAAGAAAAGTTTAAGACTTTTGTAAAAAACCATCTTTTTTCTTTTTACCCCCTAGGGATAAGCGATAATGGCTCTTTGAGGCTTATTAATGTTGTTGATTGCCTGGAAGACGGTTCCTTAGTATGCGTAGGGGAGGCAAGAGAAAGAGAGTATGGACACATTATGTTCCTTGACTCCACTCTTTTTATAAAGAACCTAAAAGATAAGTTGGCCCCGTTAAGAAACAATGGACAAGCGTTAACTTTCATTATAAACTCTTTAACAAGAAAAAAAACCTTAGGGGAAGGAGCCAAGAGAGAAATAGCGGCGATAAAGGAAACCTTGGGGGATAAGTCAAAAGTAATTGGATTATATGCTGATTACTCTTTCTTCTCGGATAAAGAAAAAGGAGATATTGACATCGAGACCGACAACCTTGTTGTAACTATGTGGGAGTAGCATGTTAAAAAAAATACTATCTCTTGACCCTCTAGCCACTTTGGTCTTTATATTCTTCGGTGTAATAGCATTCCTTATATTCTATATCATCGGTAAACTGCAAAGCGCCTCTAATTTAAAGAGAGACCTCAGGCGGGCAAATAGAACTATCCAAAACTTAGACCAACAGGCAAAGTTGATCATAAAGAGTGATATGGAGTTAAAGCTATCTCAACAAGAGATAGAGGGTGAGTTTACCAAACTAACCCTAATAAAAAATCTACTCCTCTCATCTACCTATACTTTAGATAAGGAGAAAATCTTCTCCTCGATAAATAAAGAAATAATAAATGCCCTGGGGTTTAAGAAGGGGTTGATAATCGACTTTCATGAAGGCAAGGAAAAGGTTAATGTTGGCTTTAATGCTCCCGATGTCGAGTTATTTAAAGGGATTTTCAGGCATAAGAAGGAGCTGCTAAAAGATGTGCAGATTTTACGCTCAAGCTCTGAAATTTACAAAGATCTCTTCCCGGCCGCAGGAACTAAAGACATTCTTATCGCACCAATAAAAGCAAGGGAGTTCGTCTATGCTGTATTTATAGTATCTGACCTTAATCTCCATGCTGAGGTTAAAAAGTCAGAAGAAGAGGCATTCCTAATCGTCTGCATGTATCTTAGCCAGTGCCTTGATAATATCCGGTTATTTGAAGACCTCTACCATACCAAAGATAACTTAGAGAAGAAGATTAAAGAGCGGACCAATGAACTTGTTAAGAGTTTAAGGGCAATCGAAGTTATAAGTAAAACTAAATCTGACTTCATCTCTAGCGTATCCCATGAGCTAAGAACTCCTCTTACCTCAGTAAAGGGATTCTCTTCCCTTTTGGTTGGTGAAAAATTTGGTAAATTACCTGAAGGAGCCCGGGAGAGATTAATAAAGATAGACGAAAATGTAAACAAACTTATGGTTATTGTAAACACCCTCTTAAATATTTCTCGCATAGAGTCCGGAAAGATGGAAGTAAAGATTGCACCATTTGAGATTACGAAATTAATCAGAGACGTAGCAGATTTCTTAAGCCCTCAGGCTCAAGCTAAAAGAATCGAATTAGCATTTGAGCTTCCTGAAAGTTTAAACGCATACCTAGATAAAAATCTTATTGAAAGGGTATTGATTAATCTTATAAATAATGCTATAAAGTTTACTTCTTCCGGAGGAAAGATAACGCTTAAGTGTATCCAGGAAGGTAAACAAGCTGTTGTCTCTGTGTCGGATACCGGTTGTGGCATAAAGGAAGATGATTTAGGAAAGGTATTCCAGGAATTCTTCAGAGCATCTCATCCTTCAATTACCAAGACAGAAGGTAGCGGTTTAGGTCTTTCTTTGGTGAAAAGAATCATTGATGCCCATAAGGAAAAAATATGGTTAGAGTCAAAGCTAGGAAAAGGTACTACTTTTTCATTTACTCTAAGGATAGCTTAAAATGTATAAATTAAAAATCTTAATTGTTGATGATAACCCTGATATTCTGGATCTTCTCGAGGCTACCTTACAGGATGAATTCGAACTAATAAAAGCCTTCTCTGGTAATGAAGCTTTAAAGAAGCTAAAGATCACTAACCCCAACCTCTTAGTCTTAGACTATGTTCTCCCTGACCTAGAAGGTCCCGGGGTCTGTAAGATCATAAGGAAAGACCCTTTATTTTCAAATATCCCTATTCTTATGCTTACTGGTAGAGGCGAAGTAGAAGATAAAGTAGGCGGGCTTGAGGCCGGCGCTGACGATTACATGTTAAAACCCTTTGACCCCCAAGAATTAATCGCCCGGATAAGAATGCTTATAAGGCGCTCCTCGGCAAATTTAGACGCAAACCCTTTAACTCGGCTACCAGGAAATGTTTCAATCAATAAGGAGTTAGCGGAAAAAATTCAAAGTAAAGAGAAGTTTGCTGTACTCTATATTGATATTGATAATTTTAAGGCTTTAAATGACTACTATGGGTTTGAAAAAGGAGACAATGTAATTAAGGAAACTGCTCGAATCCTTATTGACTCTATCCAGAAAAAAGGGACGGCTAAGGATTTTGTAGGGCACATCGGCGGAGATGACTTTGTTATTGTAACAACCCCAAAAAAAGCAGAAGAAATAGCTAAGAAGATAGTAATGGATTTTGATAATATCTCCCCAACCTTCTTTAAGAAAAAAGACAGATTAAAAGGTTATATTGAAACAAAAGGGCGTGACAATCAAATCCATAAATTTGGTTTCCCAACCGTCTCTCTTGGGATAATTACTAACCTAAAACAAGATTTTACCCATACTGCCCAGGTAAATTCCTTAGGGGCAGAAATGAAAAGCCTGGCCAAAAAATTCCCAGAAAGTAAATACATACTCGATAAGAGAAGTTCTTAACGAAAAGGGCAAAGGAATAAGGATGAAGACTGAAATTAAAAAATGTTTTTACTTTTACCTTTATCCTTAATATTTGCGAGGGTGGCGGAAACAGCTCTTGCGAAGCAAGACAATTAGTTATCAATAAGGCAATTAGCTGTTCCCGCAATGGCTAACAGATGAAATTAAGATTTTACATAAGACAACGAACTAAGCATAATAAATAGACGTTAATGCGAGGGTGGCGGAATTGGCAGACGCACTAGCTTGAGGGGCTAGCGGTAGCGATACTGTAGGGGTTCAAATCCCCTCCCTCGCACCATTAAAACAAATGGCAAAGATTATTTTTTTGGGAACTGCCTCAAGTATCCCCACAGATAAAAGAGATAATACCTCTTTTATCCTGGCTCACAAAAGACTTAGGCTTCTAATCGACTGCCCTGGCTCAATAACGCAGAAACTCCTAAGAATAGGGTTAGATTTTAGAAAAATAAAGGATATTGTTATCACCCACGAGCATCCTGACCATATTTATGGAATAATCTCACTCATTCATACCCAAGCTCACTTTAATGATATCTTAAGAATATTTACTACCCCGCCTTCTATAAAAATTATTAGGCAATTAATAAAGTTATTCGACTTAAATAAACCCCAGTATCCCAAGGTAAAGTATGTTAATGTATTTAAGAGAAAAAAAATCTTAAACAAGGAGGGATTAAGAATATCAGCAATAAGAAACAAACACATTCCCGGCTCTTTTGGGATAAGGGCCTCTTTCTCTAAAAAGTCCTTATTCTATTCTTCAGATACTTCATTCTCTAAAAGAATGTTAAGGGAAGCTGGCCAGATTAACTACCTTATTCATGATTGCACTGCTTCCTCCTCCTTTTTCCAAAAACACCCTTCTCTCTATAAAATGCATACCTCAGCCAAAGAGCTCAGCGATTACTTAAAGGCTTTCCCAAGGATAAAATTTATTCCGGTACATTTTTTACTTCTTACAAAGAGTGAGGAGAAAAGAATAAGAAAGGAATTGAAATCTTTGGGCAGTAGGGTTCTTTGGACAGAAGATTTTAAAACAATTACTCTTTAGAAAATTAGCTACTTATCTCTAAATCCCCCCACAAAAATATCTTTTCTCCAAAAGCAACTAATAATCCTTCAATCGGAAGCTTATCTTTAGCTTCAGCTAAAATCTTATCTACGTCCTTTACCTTTTTTATCCTATTAGATATAGCAGTAGCAAAACCATCGGCAATAATTATATTTTTAGCAACTACGCTAACTAAATCAGCTTTGCCAAAATTAAGGCTATGGCCCAAAGAAGAAGATGATGAAGCAAGCCCAAAGGCCCGGCTTCTTTTCTTTATCTTTAAATTAAGATTATTTATTTTAAACTCTTGGCCTAAGTAAACCCTGATAATTTTATCTTCATTAATTTTTAGAAAAATATCCCCGCCATTCTCTACGATGAGCTCCTGGCAATAATTTAAGAGCTCTCCTCCTACGTATTGAGCAACTGCCCCGGCAACAGCAGAAAAGGGACCAATGCCAGTAACTTTGGAACTCTCTAGCATCTCCTTTATAATCGGTGGTGCTGTTTGATCAATTTCCAAAGGAGAAAGAGATGTCAGAAAAAGAGGGTTTCCGGTTATATACTCTTCTATCTGCTCATAACACTTTACTAAAATACCTTGGGCTTTTTCCTTAGCAATCTCCTTATCACTGCAGATTAAAAGGTCACTCTCTTTAAAAGAGACCTCTATTTTGAATTTGGAGAGGATCTGATCACGGTAGAATCTTTCTTCGTACATGCTTTTGTTAACGTTGGTATTTTAAAACAACTATTCTTTTAAATGACTTTATATTATCTCGGTTGACTTCTAAGGAATCTTTCTTCTCGTAATCAGGATTGGTCTTTAAGAACTTATCCACACCATCAATGTCAAACCCCAGCTTAGAGGTCTTGTAGTGCATCGGGATGGTAATCTTAGGACGAATCTCTCTTATTAACTGACTTGCCTCAGCTGCATCAATAGTAAAGGTTCCTCCCACTGGGACTATAGCAATGTCAATATCGCTAAAGGCAGTTAAATCAATATCTTTTTCTCCTAAATCGCCAAAGTGGACAATTTTTAAACCATCAGCCTGGATAGTAAAAATTATATTCTCGCCCCGCGACTGCCCCTTCTCCTTGTCATGATAAGAAAGCATACCTTTAATCTCTATATCCTTTATGGAAACTTCTCCTTCTTCGCTGACAATTAAAGCATCTCTAAAGTCCTGAATATTGTTGTGATCAGCATGTTTATGGGAAACAGTAACAATATCAGCTTCAAGATTAATTGGATCATAACCTACTGCTCCGCCATACCCACCAGATTCATAAGGATCAGTGATTAACCTAATCCCTTGGCTGGTCTCGAACAGAAAACAAGCATGGCCTAACCAACTTATTTCCATTACTCTCCCCCCTCTTTGTTCTTTATTAATTCCTCTAAGATACTGCGAGATACCCCAATATCAACTATAGATATCTCACCGCAAAGACTCGGGCCTTGGTTTAGATAAAACCCTAACTTGGGGGCAATGAAACTTACTGTGTAGTTAGCTTTGATCGCTTGGCCCAAGGTTTTTCCTTCATCTGGAGACAAACCTGAGGGTATATCACAAGATACTATTTTCTTACCGCTTTCATTTATAAAACCTACAGCCTCTTTTAAGAAAGGGCTAAGCTCACCCTTTGCTCCAATTCCTAAAATTCCCTCAAGGATGAAATCTCTATCTTCAAATAGCTTTTTAAGCTCGGAAATATTGTTATTATTAAAAGAAGATATTTGACAACCTATTCTTTCAAGAACCCCTTTTTGGAAAAAAGCTTGGGGACCTAACTCTTTCTCTGATACGGTGGCCACCACTACATCATAACCAGAAGAGGAGAGTTTCCGGGCACAACTTAAAACATCAGCACCGTTATTTCCTCGACCGGATATAACAAGCACTTTTTTACCTAGGTTTAGCCTATCAATTACCTTAAAGAGATTGCTTGAGGCATTCTCAATAAGTATTCTCTCTTCCAAGCCTATTCCTTTAGCCAGATCATCTAGCTCTCGTAGCTTACTTGCTGACAAACCCTTCATCTAACAACTTCCTTTTTTGTGGTATTTTAATTATCGCGGGGAGAAAAAGGTGCATCTCTAATGCGTTTCTTTACCTTTCTTCTTAAATAAATCCA
>CAZPYY010000004.1:0-26027 GCA_964590995.1 uncultured Planctomycetia bacterium
CTATACGATAGTGTTTTTCTTTGGATTCAGTGCCAACCTGGATTCGGAAGGCTTCTTGCAGTATTTCGTTTATGCCACCCCATCCATCTCTATTTTCAGTCTTGGCTGCGCCTGAATCAACACTAACCCGACCAAACAAGCCTGCTTTCTTAATGAGATAATCTAACACCATCTCCATGGCCGGACTACGATTGTAGTTGTAGTTGCAAACGCAAAGGATGTTAATGGGCTTAACTTTTATTGTATCTATTGGACTGCTGGAAGTGATATTAAAATAATTTTTAATTTCTTCAGCTTTCCTCTCTAAAGCAAAGAATGCAGAATAAGGCATATAGAAAGTATTATCTATCCCGAGGGCCAACTCTTCCTTTCCCGTAAAATGGCAATCTGTGCCGTAAGTAACAGTAAGACCCAACTCCTTTGCCAAAGATAGATAATAATTGTCCTTCCTTCTATCCAACCAATTCGTATAAACCTCGACACCGTCAATGCCCTTCGCTGCCAATTCTCTTATGTGTTCAGCAATAAATTTATATCCGTCTCCTCTCCATTTCCCGGCTGGTAACACAATATCAGGATACCATCTCGGGTGCGCATAGACTGCTACCCCACCCGCTTTGTGTATTATATTAATCAGTCTTTCAGCATCTTTTAAAATCAAAGGTGCATGAGGATTGATAATATTCGCCCAGCCGTCGGTAAAAAGTGGTGGTTTATTTTTATCCTCAATAGCTTTGATATATTCTTGTATAAGACCTTTCCATACCATTTTTAAAGCAGCCGGCTGTTCGCTTGTCTGAAACAATATTATTTTTTTAAGAAGCACCTCTTCCTTTTCTGCCAATATATATTTATCCTTTGCCTGAGCAATTCGACGTAATAAATCAATAAATTCCTGAAAGCCAACATCCTTCAACTGGGATAAACCCTTTTCTATCCTTTTCGCCATATCAGACAAACCGCTTTGCTTGTAGACATTAAGGTAATGCTTATTATGAAAAATAACAAACCGCCTTATTATTTCCCCAGGAGTTAATCCTTGGTAGTCAGAAGTATTATTCAATACCTTATTTAACTCTCCTCTTGCCAACAGGTAATCCAACATATTTAAAATGTGGGAATAAAGCATGAGCTGAAATTTGCGAGAATTATCTTCACCAATTTCAATTAACTTGGAGTCCTGCGAATTTATAAAATAAGCAAGAATGTGAACCGTTATTCCGATACCTTTTTGAGGGTACGCTTCTCTATAGCAATCAAATTCAACAGCGGGAATGATAATAACACCGTATTTCTTACCTATTTTTTTGCATTTCTCAATTCCACATAATGAATTATGATCCGTAATTGCCGCAACCTTAACCACATTCTTGACTAACTCTTTAATAGTATCTTCGATGTCTAAAAGACCATCGGATAATGTCGTGTGGATATGCAAATCTTTTCTTCCCTGGGCCTGCGGGCACCAATATAAATTTGTTTGATATTTGTTTCTTATATATGCGCTATCACTTAATCCTAACTGGTTTCTTGCTGCTACCGCCTCAGTTAGCACTGCCCAATTTTTGTGTGAACTTACCTTTCCATCCTGCTCCAAAATGATTCCTTCTAACATTTTTATATTTTTGGCAGCCAATAATTTCAGCATTTGATTCCTAATTCTTAATACTTTTTCAGTCTCTTTTCTTCCCACCGCAGAGCTTGATTTAGCTGGAGGTATCCCCATTATCTCCTTATGTAATACCTCATTTTTATACATAGGTTCTTTCTCATCTATCCCTGCTATATCCTTCTCATCTATCTCTATTATTTCTATACCCTCATCTTCAAGCCAGGCCTTTTCTTCCTCAGTCACTACCGGCTGGATTCCTTTGAGGAGTTTGCTTACCTGGGCCTGGCCGGCGGTGATTGCTTCCCTTATCTCTTCGGCTTTTTGCTTGCTCTCCAATTCTATAAGACTTTCACCGGTTTTGGGGTTATAACCTAATTTCTCAACGGTTTTTTCTGTAAACTTGGGAATTATTATGTGGCTGAGGACATTTTTTAATTCTATATTATCCCTTTCCAACACCCGTCTTAGGTGGCACAGTAATGTCTGTAACTGCTCTTTTAAGGTTAGCTGTTCTGCTACTCTCAGATAATATTTGCCATCTTTTTCTACTATCATCTCATCATCAAATACAGCGTTTTCCAAGTCTGATTTTATCTTGGCAATGTAGATAACTGGTGTATCTTTTCTCTTTTTGAGCAGAGTTTCTGCTATCATTATATACAACACTACCGGCAGAAGCGAGGTCCAGATAGAGCCGTTACCCATTACTATCTTCTCTGCCTTATCCAGAGTCTGGATTGCTCCGGGGTTAGCAGAAGGGTATTCAGGGCTGGTTATAGCCAGTTCTTTCATTTCTTCGATGGTTGCCCGGTGAGCAAAGTATAACTGGCGTAATTTCTTGCGATGAGCTTTATCGGTTATTATTGTCTGGTACTTTACTTTCTCCCCGTCCTCATACTCTGCCATTAATGCACTGGTTTCATAATCTCCAGTAACTGCTATCGGCTCCTGCTCTTCTAATCCTAACAGTTTCTTAAGCAGGGGCTGGGTTAATTCAGCGCCTGGTTTTTTATATTTTTCTATTATTCCTGTATCATAGGCATCTCCTATGAGAACAAGGTTGGGGGTGGAGTCATTATCAAGTTTTAAAATATTTTTGCTTATAAATTCTCGGTCTAAGAGTTCTCCCAAAGAGAGGATACTGGCAAGAAAAACCACTATGTCTTGGGGCTGGTTAATCTCTCCGATGTTTAGAGCTTTTTCAATACCTGCCTTATTCTCAAAAATTTCCTCTATCCTCCTGCGCCATACCGGATAGATTCTCTCTGCGGTTACTCTGCCTTTGGTGGTTATATTATCCGGCAACTTTTCCGCCATCGACTCTATCCAGAACAGGGTAAGGATTTTGAATTTGTCGTTGCTTAAGAAGATATTCAGGCCGGCAGCATCTCCGGGCGGGATAAAGAAGATTCCTAATTTTCTGAATAAAGAATACATTATTTTTTCTGAGCTGCCGCCGTCGTCACTGCCGGAGATAATGCAGGCTATCCTCTGGCTGCCTTTATCTATAAACACCATCAACAGGGTGGTGGTGGCTTTACCCCCGCCCCCCAAATATACAGCTTCGTAGGAAGACGGCGGGTCTCTGGCAGAAAGACTTTTTAGAATGGATTGCTTATACCTTAAATAGTAACTGTCCTGATAGTAGCCGCTTAATGCCCGGGTTATGCTTATATCTTCTCCAGAGACAGCTTCATCTATGTCTGGTTTGTATTGAGAGACCCTACCCATGTTTACATACAGTTGTTTGAGCTCATTCCCGAATTTGGCTGCTCGGGGGTCTATACCAGAATAATAATCAAGCCAGTCTTCTTCTATGCTTCCTTGATATATATTATCTGCCTCTCTCCACAGATTATCTACCTTATCAAATTTATTGTAGTGCTTGAGGTAGGCGGTTAAGGCTCTCTTTATATCAAGAGGAAGCCTAAATGCCTCAAGGTATAATTCTGTCCAGCAGGGTGCGTCTACATAGGTTAGCTCAAATCTATCGTAGACATCTTTTAGCCAGTTTATCTTATCTATCGCCCTCACCCATTTCTCTAATTCAGCTCTGTTTTCTTCTATATACATCAAAGCCCCCTCTAAAGCTCCTCCTTTAAAATTAGAAGACCCTAGTTCTTCCCTAAAACTCTGCAGGCTCCCTAATTCTTTTAACCGGGCCAGGCTGTAATATATGCTGCCTATACCTGGAGACAAGACTTCTTGGCCGCTGTTATCAAATGAGCTGATACCTTTAATATCTAGCAACTTACTATCAACGGCATAATGGCTTCTGTTACCGAAGACTATTACGCCTTCAGGGATATTCTCTGGTTTTAGGTTCTGTTTGCGGATGTGCAGTCTTAGGGCGCTTTCTTTGGTTATTTCTTTGCGCAGGATATCTATGGAAGTTAAGCCTTTTTCTTCTATACGGTAATCCTGCCATAACCCGTAAAATTCTTTATTTAGCTTCTTCTCTAACTTATTATAAATCTTTTTCCTTATGTCTATGGCTCCCTCGGAGGCAGGCAGCTGCTGGGAAGGTAAGCCGATTATGTTTATCCCATAGGCTACCTCTTTATCTGCTATCCTGCCTTTATTTATAATTACCTGAGGCCTGCGGAAGATAAAGGTGGGGTACTGGCTGCGGTAAGATGATGGTCTCTCTTGGTAATCTTGCCAGTACTCTTCTTCTATTATCTGCCCAATTCTCTCTTTTAGATTCCCGGCTAATTCTGTTTCAAAAGCACCACTGAAATTGTAATCGTAGTCTGTTACTTTTTCTCCTTTTTCATTAAACCCTACCTTAAAAGCTCCACCGCAGGCATATATGGTAAGCTGCCTGCGTAACTTAGAAGGTATATCTTCTGCTATCCTTACTCTTAAGCCATACTCGGTAACATTAATCGTTTCTTTTTTGCCTCTGGCTACTTCTTCTTCATAGCTATAATGGTAATCGTAGTATCTCTGGTCGCTTATTATTACTGCCTCATAGCCTTCTTCTAATAGTTCTATCAGCTTATGATAGGTTATGCTTTCATTTAACCTGCTCCTGCGGAAAGGATCATGCCTGAGCAACACCCCGTCAGGGCCGCCGAAGACAATGAGAGGGGAGGAAGAAGAGGTTTCTATCTGATTTTGGGAAATCCTATCCAATAAAGCACTAATACCCAAGTCTTTTATTTCTCTTTTCACAGCTTCGGAATCAGAAGCAGTGCCTATAACTTTCTGATATTCTTTTTTAACACTTTCGGTATTTCCTGAAATAGAACGCTCACTATTTGTGTATTCGGCAATACGGTCCTTAATTAACGCATAGTCGTCATCAAGAATCCTTAAGCCAAATTGATGTTTAAGACGTAATAACCTTAACATAATTCCTATACTGAAATAATTAACTTCGCCCGTAATCCTAACCATTCCCGCCAATAAATCATTCAATGCCTCAAGCCTTCCGTAAAGCCTGCCGTTACAACCAATGGCTAATTGCAACAACGAGGGCCCCTTTCCAGAACTCATACTTTGCGGGTAACCAGTATTAATAACAAATCCGTTAATAAAGCTATTACCAATTTTAAAGGGCCCTCCATATTGAATTTCAACGTTTCTGAAATTAGGTATCCTTGGAATTATTCTTCCGCTAGCCCCAGTAAATAACTCTAATTTTGCACCCATGGCTTCGCATAATTTCCTTATCTTTTCCATCGCATTCTGGAAATTTTGCTGTATATCCTCACCAAGAGCTATTCTTACTGTTATATCTAAATCATTTATTGGACGATGGAAGAAAACATCTCTTACCGCTCCACCAAAAACTACAATATTGTCTAAAGATTTTTCTTTTAAGAATTCTAAGAAAGCTCTAAGATTTCCATCTTTTATTTTACTAAGAGGTATTTGATGAGTTTTTAATGCTTTTCTTACCAACGATACATCAAAGGTCGGAGAACTAGCTTTCCCAACCAGGTAGCTGGCATAATACGTCGCCCCTACTGCCTGGCCGATTTGGTTATATAGCTCTGGGCTCATACCTTCGGGTGTTTTAGGAAAAAATATTTTAATATTCATGCCTTCCACATTGAGCATACGCTGCGCTTGGTCTTTTAAGAAAGTACCTGCTTTTCCTTTCGTAATGCGACCAGTGATAACAACATTCTCAACTGTAAGGATGCGCGAAACAGTCTTGATAAACTCGGCCAAATATATTGGCATATGCCTGAAAACCGCGATAGCTCTTTCGTCGCCTTGGTTATAAAGCTCTTGCAGGTATTCTAATTTTATAGCTTCATCTTTGGGGCCGAACATACTGGTATCGATTCCCGCTTTCTCGGCGAGTCTAAAAATAGGCCGCTGCGAGATATACTGCTGAGCGGCTCCGGGCACTTTTGAGAAGGAATGCTTGAGCCTACCTTCGGCATCAAGGATAAGGTTACCCATCTCAGTCATGTAGTCACGTACCTGCAAGTTGTTATCAACATAGCCGCCGGCCAACCCCGTACCGAGCGCAAGGGCAAGCGTGCTAGGACTGTTTTCCTTGACCGCAGCCCACAGTGCTCCTGCATCACCATCATTTAAGATAAAGACGGGGATGCCAAGACGGCGTGTCAGGACTGCTGCCATGTCTTTTGCCGCGTCAAGCTCTTTGCCGACAAGGCCGTCGACTGCTGGACCGCGTCCGGTCACCCGATTGTTGACCACGACGAGATTAAAGCTTACGCCCAGTGCTCTGACCTCATTAGGCGCGGTGTTCGTCTTGTTGAGCGCGCGGGTATAGAGAGCAGTGATATAGTCAACATGCTGGGTGTGGTCGGTAAAGGTGCGGGGGTTCCAGTCTTCTTTATATGAATAAATGCCCTTGCTCTTCTTGGTAACAACACTCTTGATATCGCTGCCCCCGATATCAATACCGACGTAGGTGCCTTCGGTATCAATACCCTCTGTGCGTGAGGGGCTATAGACAGGTGTTGTCTTCTGTATAGAATCAAACTCTTCGCTCGATGCCTTGCGTAGGGTGAATCCTTTACCTTTTCTTTCGTAGACGATGTTCATGAAAGAACCGAGCAGGAAATAGCCTTTCTTATCACCTTTTTCGGTGATCTCAGTAGGAGTAGTGAACAACTGCTCAATCTTCTCATACAGAGTATCCTCAGTATCGATGACAACTTCCTCTGCCCCGAAGACACTTAAACGGTTGAAGACCTCATAGAGCGCATAGGGAGCGAGTTCTTCGGTAGTATAGCTACTATTAAGGTATAAGAACATCACATGGTATACCTTGCCGCTGCGCAGGTAGAGGGCGCGCAGAGATATAGCCTCAGCCAACTTAGATGCGCTATAGCGGGCTTTAAGGTCGATGATGGTGAGGGAGCTGGAACAAGATATAGATTTCTTATATACGGTTTCCTTTATTTTAAGTAGTTTCAATAGGTAATCGTTATCGACTCTTAGAGTAATCCGTCTAAATCTCATATTCGGATATATATGTGCTGTCGGTAGAATAGGACTTTTATCAAAATATGGGCTTTTTATCCACTCTTCTTCGGTATAGCAAAAGAAGAAAACTCCACCGCCATGTTCTCCTCCATATTCTTGAACACAATACCCAGTAAGTTCTTCTTTAAACATTTTTATATTTTTAGAAAAATTCTCTATATATTGATTTATATAACTATAGCTATCTTTCTTGCCGATAACATTATTTAAAATAGCCTTGGCTATGGCCCTATAATTTATATCTACTTTGGCATCATCTATTCTTCTTCTATTTTTCTTTAATCTATACTTCCCTTTATCCCAGAAGAATACATGAGCTATATAAGGTAGATGTTTTTTAAATTTGAAAACGGATTCCTGCAATTTACCTTCAATCTTTATTACCATATTCAAATAATTTTTAATCTCTGGCCAAACCAACTTTTCAATAATCTGTCTAATCTTATGCAAAGAAGTTGCTTCTTTAGTCGGTGCATGCTTGAGTTCTTCAATTTCTATATCTTGTGCCAATTCCTCAAGGATAAAAACGATAGTACCTTTGAGTTCATCTTTAAATCTTTCTCTGAGTGACTGCAATATCTTCTCTTTAGGGACTACAATGAGATCAGCTTTCTGTACTTGTTGGCTGATGAGCATCTTTGAGGCTATTCTCTTAGGTTCAGTTCTAAACTGGATTCGGAAAGCTTCTTGCAGCAGCTTGTTTATACCACCCCATCCATCTCTATTTTCAATCTTGGCCGCGCCTGAATCAACACTGAGACGATCAGATAGATCTGCTTGCTTAATGAAACAGTCAAACACCATCTCCATTGCCGGGCTGCGGTTGTAGTTGTAGTTGCAGACGCAGAGGATATTTTTTACTACCTTTAACGACAATAAGCCAGAAGAAGCACTTTTATTCTCAAAGAATACCCTGTCTTTCCCCATACCCGGCCAGGGACCTTCTGAAATCTCAAGAATTTTAGAATCTTCCAAGAAAATTGCATCATGCCCAAAGAAAACTACTATTTTATCTCCCGGCTTTAAGATAAGTTCAACTACTTTTTCATATTCTTCATTGTAGACAAAATATTTCATCTTACCTTTTTGAATAATAAGAACTTCGATATACGGATCTTCAACTGGAGTGTGAATGTGAGGTTGCGGTTTTGGCTTATTGACAACATCTGCAACAGGCGCCTTTGTTCCAATACCAAACGGATAACTAGGTGGGGTAATCACACTGTATATTTCAGGAGCAAAATTGGCTCTTAATATCAGGGCTAAAACTGAACTGTCTTTTCTTCTAATAATTTCTGGAACTTGCCCTTTCTCTGTATCATGGACAGGAATTTGCTCTTTCTCATCGCGTCTTACCTGAGAATCTACGTCCTGTTTCACAATCGTAACTAATGCGTGCGATTTAATATCGGCTTTATAATTACCAAATACAGTCAATACATCTTGATGGTTTAACTCTGCTGTGTTACCTTCCTCAAACATTACACACACCATTCCATTTTCAATATAGATCAGCTCTTGATAATTAAGGTTATTGGTACGCTCAATTATCTGGCCCGGTTTATATTTTCTTGTGTCAATTATCATCCGCGGCAACGTTAGTGAGTACTCTTTATTACTTCTTAACGCATATGCTGCAACTTTATTTACCCCTTGTACTGCATATGGTATTGCAGCAACCCCCGAGGACGCCGTCCCAATCTCTATACCCCCTATCCCAAACAGCACCTCACTCAGATACTCATTCTCATAGAGGGGTTTTTTATCTTTAATACCAGTAATGTGTTTCTGGGGAATGCGAATAGTCTTTATGTCCTGAGGAAGCTCTTTAAGCTCTTGGTCTGTGGGGTATGGCTGCATGCCGGTTAAGTATTTACTCACCTGGGCTTTGCCTTGTTTAAGGGCAGTAGCAAGAACATCCGCTTCTTCTTTGTCTTTGGTGATATCTCTAGTTTCTAAATGCTGAATGGTATCGTTGTCAAACTCAGGGACAATGACATGACTTATAATCTCATTGAGGGTGATGTTTCTTCCTGCCACTCGTGAGATATGCCCTCGCATTGTCTCAAGCTGCTCAAGAAGGGTGCTCTGGTCCCGAACGTTCAGATAGTAAGTACCGTCTTTTTCGGTCACGGCATTATCCGGATCAATCTGGGCGGTCTCAAGGTCTGATTTGATCTTGGCGATGTAAACTACGGGTATCTTATCTTTGGTTCTCTTCTTAATCAGGATTTCTACAACTTCAGGATATAGCAGAACGGGCATCAGCGATGTCCATAATGAGCCATTACTCATGGTAATCATTTCGGCTTGGCTAAGGGCTTCAAGGGCTTTCTGGTTAGTTCTGGGATAAACAGGATCATTTACATCATCAAGGATTGTCTGGCGTTTTATCTCTGACCGATGGGAGAAGAATAACTTTTTGATAATACGGTTGTGGGCTTTATCAGTGATGATTGTCTGGGTGTATACCCGTTTATCATTATCATACTCAGCAACCAGGGCACTTCTCTCATAGTCAGCACTTACTACTATGGGTTGTCTATCTCTCAGGTGTAATAACTGCTCTAATAGAGGAAATGATATATCGCGGTCAATTGTCTTGCCTAACTCGATTACCTGAGTATCATAAGCATCGCCGATAAGCAAAAGGTTGGGGGTTGAGGCATCCTCTAAGTCAATGATGCCGGTTAAGATGAACTCTCTATCCAGTAAGTCCGCCAGTGATAATAAGCTGGTTAAAAAGGCTATGCCATCTTCTGATTGCCTTATTCTGACGCCGGCGGCTTTCTCTATCTCTCTTCTCCTGACTGTATCTGATAAGGCAATAAGTATTTCTTCTATTCTCTTTCGCCATACAGGATAAAGTATATCAGCAGTTATCCTTCCTTTGGTGGATAAATACTCAGGGAGCGTATCTTTAAGAGACTCAATCCAAAAGAGGGTGAATATCTTAAAGTTATCGTTGCTTAAGAAAATATTTAATCCTGCGGCGTCGCCAGGCGGGATAAAGTAGAAGCCGAATTTCTCAAACAGACTTCTCATTATGTTCCAGCTTGAACCGCCGTCATCGCTTGAGGAAATGATACAGGCAAGACGCTCTAATCCTTTGGCAACAAACGTCTGCAAAAGAGTGGTGGTAGCTTTACCGCCGCCGCCGAGGTAGACCACCCGTGGTGGTGCCCGTGGCTGTACCTGCCTGAGCATTGCTTTCTTGTATCTGAAGAAATAGTTATCCTGGTAGTATCCTGTCAATACTCTGCTTACCGGCAACTTTAGATGGCTGACAGCCTGCAAGGTCTCCCTGCGCAGCACATCAGGGGTTTTGCCTATATTCATGTATATATCAATTAACGTCGTGGCGTTCCGTGCTGATCGGGCATCAATACCTGAGTAAAACTCAAAGAAATCCATACCTTTGTATTCCTTGAATAGTCCGTCTGCTTGTAAGAATAAGGCATCAATGGTATCCAGTTTACTGTAATTAACTATAAACTTGTTTAATGCTTTTGTTATATTTTCGCTCAATTCAAAGGCATGCATGTATAATACTGTCCAGCTGGGACAGTCTACAGCAGTTAAGTTGAACTTATTATATACTTCATATAAGAACTCTATTCTTCTCTGGTGTTTCGCATGTATCCAGTCTTGGCCCTGTTGTTTCATTGATGTGTAATCAAGCGCTGCCTGCAAAGGTGTCTCATAAACCCGGTTAGCTTCAAAATTATTGATTAACTCTGTGGCGTTACTTTGGGGATTGCTTTCTACCAAATTCAACCAGTAATAGATGCTGCCTAAACCTTCGGTCAAGGACTTAAACTGTGCTTCCTCTTTCGTTCGGGAATTAACGAACCTGTTTATTTTCTGCACATTTGCTATCGGCTTGTCTTCTGAGTATTCATCAAGATTGCCAAAGAACAGCACATCCTCGGGCCTAATCTTGTTGCGCCTTATATGGTATTTCAAAGCGTGATCTTTGCCAGTATGTCTTCTTCTAATATCAATAGAAGTAATTCCTCTAGCATCAATAATGTAATCTTCCCAGATATAGGGGTAGCGTTTGCTTAACCCCTGATATATAGCTGTCAGTATTTGCCTGCGCATGGATTTACCTTGAGGCATTAACTCCTCATTATAAGCATCGAGCCTTTTTGAAGGCAAATACATAGTGGTAATTCCGTATACTTCCCTGCCCACTTCATGCAATACTACCTCAGGACGCTTAAACACAAAGCCGGGATAGGTATTTCTGTAGTAATCAGACCTGCTCTGATAATCCTGCCAGTAGTTTTTCTCTATAATATCCTCGATGATAGCCTCCGTCTCGCATGCCAGTCTGTTTTCTATGGCTGTGCGCTTATTGTAGTTATCACTGGTAATAGGCTGCCCCTCCTTGCCAAACCTTACTTTAAATGTTCCTGCAGATGTATAGATGGTTATGAGTTTTCTTAGACGGTATGGTATGGCATTGATTATCCTGGATTCAATACCATATTCAATGCCTTTCCTCTCTGTCAACTCATCTGTTGAGGGGTCTTTTTCCTGATAGCTATAGTGGTAATCGTGATAACGCTGATCAGTGATGAGAACAACCTCTCTTCCCTGAACCAATATTCCCATAAGCCTGGTGTACAATATGCTGTCCTCTAACTTAGTGCTTCTTAAGCGATCATAAGGTATCAACACCCCGTCAGGGCCACCGAAGACAATGAGGGGGCTTTTGGATGTTTGGATGGCTGATGAACTCTGGGTAATCTTCTGTGAGGCGTAGTAGCCCACACCGATTGCCTGACCATGAGTCTGGATGAGCTCCTCCTGCTCTCTGGTTAGACCAGGTATTTCAGGGAAGGAGATGCTGACGTTTATGTTGTTTTCGTTTACGATTCTCTGCGCTTCAGCAAGCATTAGTTTACCTAATTCTCCTTCGGTGACACGTCCAAAGAGTATGATGTTATCTTCGCCAAGGATAGTCTTGGTCACTTCGGTAAAGGTAGCAACGTACAAACCTATTTCTTCGAATATTTTTCTTGTTATGTCTTTCTGTTCGGCGGTTCCAGCATTAAAGAGCTGTTGGGCATGTCTTAATTTTTCTGCTTCTGTATCACCTTCGAGTTCTAATCCGGCAGTCTCAGCAAGTCTAAATACCGAACGCTGTGACAGGTATTGTTGAGAAGCACCTTTTACTTTGGAAAAGGAATGCCCTGTTGCCTGTGTATCTATATCTATTACCACATTACCCATCTCAGTTAGCCAGTCAGTGACCAGATTGTTTTTATCCACGAACCCTCCGGCAAGGCCGCTTCCTAAGCTTATTGCTAAACTATTGGGGAGCTTCATATCCACAGAGACCTGCACAGCCGCGGCATCACCGTCGTTCAAGACAAATACTTTGGTATTGAACTCTTTTAAAGCTTTTGTTAAACCATGGATATCGTCTCTAAACCGTTCTTCTTTGTAGCAGCCTTTTTCTGTGACGCCGTCTAATACTGGGCCCAAACCTGTAATCTTATTCTCATTCACCGCCAGGTTAATGGAAATGCCGATGGCATCTATTTCCTCAAATCCTGCTTTTGCAAGAACTGTCTGAATGGACCTACGTATCATAGCAATAATGCCTTGGGTATTATGGATATTTTTTGGTATCCAGTCAAACCGATCTGAAGCAACTGCTTTTCCTTCCTGAAGGGCAACTCCTTTTATATCTGATTTTCCGATGTCAATGCCGATAATCTTACCGTATTTTGGATTGGCTCTAACATCAGTCTTAATTTCTGCTTTTCTTAAATTATTAATCTCATCTAATGAAGCTTGTCTAAAGCTAAAACTTTGCTCATATACCAGTTCAAAGTAATTACCGATAACATGGTAACCCTTATCTGCTTTACCATCCACAGGAGCATAGAATATATCATGGACAGCATTGAAAAGCTCATCTGAAGCATTAACAAGAATCCTCTCTGCTCCATAAATACCTGCTCTGTTGTATAACTCAATAACTACATATTGAGCTAAGAGTTTAATATTCTCCTCTATGCTTATATTAGGTAAGACAACACTAAATACCTCACTTCCTTTTGAGCCTCTGTCAAAGCCGACAGTGACGGTTACGCCGGTGCCATGAGAAGCAATAAGAGAAGCTATCTGCTTGTACAAAGAGGTGATGGGCCGAAAAGCAGAGATGGAAGAGCTAGAGCCGATGTTATCTGAGATAAGTCCAACGCAACCCTTGTTTGCAATTAGAGGAGAAGATGATTCCTTTGCTACCTCAAAGTATAAACTCCGTATTACCCTTTTTTCAAGAGCATCCCAGTTGGCATGTTGAATAAGAGATACATTTACTTTGTTTTCAATGTCGCCCTGTTGAAATGCATAGCCTAATCTGGCCTCTTCTTTGCGCTGTAATATTGGAGCTATTCTATCAAAGCGTTCTTTTGTAATGTTTGCCATCCTACGGATTACAGTGCGTTTTTGTGCATCAGAGAGGCTACCCCATATATCCAGCGAAACACCATAAGCATGAAATGCTTTTTGTTGAACATTTTGAGGAGCTCTTTGGATTACAGCGGAGAATTGTCTTGCTGCCTGAGCAACAAGATTCCTGAAACGAATTCTGTTGCCCATTCGTAAAAGAAATCTCGGTATAATCATTATATAATCAGGAATAACGCCGATTATATCATTTGTTGTGGGGTGGCGCCCTGCCCAAAACGTCATCTTAAGTGTATCCCGGATGCCAAACACGATACGCCGTTTATAGTCTGGATGATAGTTAAAAAAGAAAGGACTCAGCCACCAGCTCATTGCCATAAGGATAAAATAAATGTTTACTGCCATTGCCACTGGGTGATACGGTGAAACCAGAAAAATAAGAGATAAAGCAAACCCAAGACGAATACTTGCGCCAAATTCCTGATATATCTCTTCTGGGCTGCGGCGTATTGAGTCGCTGATACGGGGCGTAAGACTGAAAATCCCCTGCCGCTTCAGCCCTTCTTTTACCTTGTTCGCATGTATAGGGATAAATGTCGTATAGTAAAATAAATACAGGGGCGCATATAAGAGGAAAGTTGCCATTCCTTTCCAGAACCCATAACGATATTCATGAACTGCCTGGGCAGTTGCGTTAATAGCCTGGCAAAACACAACAGATATCATAATAAATGCATAAGGAAAGAACAGATAGGCATAGATGTTCCAGGGCAAGAAAAATGCACCGAAGAACATGACGATGTTGGTTGCGATAATCCAAGACTTATTGATATAGAAATCGGCACTAAACAATGCACCGATTTTCTTAGTCCAGTGGACTTCTTTACTGTTGATGAATTCCTGATAAGATACCCCAAGCAGCATTTCAACAACTGATGCGCCAAAGCGGCCAACAAATGAAACTGCTTCATAGAGTGTTTTTTCGAATGACTGCAAGATGCGTATCTTATGCGTAAATTGGCATTTTAATCCGTCTCTTAATGCGTTATTAGACATAATTGTATCTTCACTTACATATTCCCTGCCTCCATCAATCAAACTGGCTCGAATAATTCCTTTACCAAAGTTGCCGTCTGAATCAACCAGGTCTTTCGCCGGACGATTAATATTATTCCAACCGTGCTCTGAAATCGCTCCTGCTTTAGTAACCGGCCCCCAGTTTTCACTGTATATCCAGTAACCGAAAGAAAGCCAGGCAAGTTTTGGGTCTTCAAATCTGCGCAATTCATTCGGTAGCCCCCATATATCGCCAATAGCGCCTCGGTGCCCCACATCAAGACAGAACCATAAATCATGTTTTGCATATGGTGCGCGTTGCGCCCAACCATTACATTTCGTCGGATACAACGGAAACCCTCCCTTGATAAGCACCACATCCCCTGGATTATTAGGCGTCGCCACGCCAATATTCCTGAAATCTTGCGCTTCGTTCTGGTCATTGGGATTATAGTCAGCAGTCCAGCTCATATAAGGGTCGTTCTGTGCCTGGTCTCGCCAAAAATCAAGCATGTCCTGTTTAAAATCATCAGGCACTGCACCATAGCCAAAATATACGATAAACTGCAAACGTTCCCGAATCCAGCTCTGTATTCTCTCTTCATCGCCTGCCCATCCAGGATGTAGCTCCAGGGCAAGTAAACGGTACCGTTCTCTAGTCGCATGCACGTATGTCTGAATTGTTTTGACATAGTTCTCCGTTCTGTAATTTGCCCATGCAGTAATTTGCTCTTGGGCATCAGCTATGCCCAAACCGATTAAAATCCTGCGGCTCTCATCAGCAGATGTATGAATTGAAAGAAGTATTCTGCGAGTCTGGGCGTTAACGACAACACCACTGGTAATTCTGTCAATAAAATACTGCCATTGTTTTTTATGAGTCTTTTTAACACGGTAGAATTTGGTTTCTGCAAGGACTCTATTTTTACCGTCACCGCCCGGGCCGCCACGGCTTCTTTTGCTGTCTAAATCGTCAAATCTTAAACGCATAAATTCATTAAAACCGGAAAACATGAATACTACAGGATGCGCTTGTTCGTCGTTTTTGACATCTTTACTATCAATCAGATACATATTAATCCACTGGATAAAATACTGCTCTGCCTCTTCATCACCCAACGTCTTTAGCGACTGTGCAAGTTGAGGTTGATTAAGCATTGCCAGTAATTCGTTATATTTAGCCTGCGATATCATTGGATAGTGCGGGCCGTCATAAAGCCAATCAACAGCCGCCTTAAAGAAAACACAGCCTTCAGGTGTTGAAAGAATATTCGGCAGATGCCTACGGACATCGCCCATGTGTTTAACCTTATGATAACCCATAATACGGGAAAGGTCTTCTTCAACCGCCTTCATATTAAGATAAACAATGGCACGTAATGACACACGAAGATTGAGCAATAAAAGTAACACTGCAATGGTCCATCCAGCTAACGGTATTGCCAGGCCAGCTGCGAAGAAAACTGTTGCTGCTAACGAGAAAATATTCCAAAGACCCCACTCGATTGCATTCAATATCCAGAAACGTCTCGCAATACTAATCTGCGCTTTTTCTGCATCAGAAATATTTCCCCTTATGAACTGCTTGCGTACTTTTAGTGCTTTATAAATATACCGAACGGGATAAATCCAGAAGTTAAAGAGAATGACTCCACTAAAGATGCGCCAGGCTTTCAGAGGATATCTATAATATTTAAGTTCCCTTCTTCCTCGTTCGTTATCAAGGTATTCTGCAAATTTATCAATCAAATGTTCAATAAGCATTTTCTGTTCTTCGCTCAATCCTAAGTAGAAACCATTCAAGACATTATTATTTATTAAATTCTGTAGACCAAAAAGTCTTACCGGGTCGGTTCCCTGCTGCTGAGTATATTTAAATAAGGATTTGAATTCACTGGGCGTAAAGATATAGCCACCCTTAAAAAGATAAAACTTTCCACTCCTGATTACATCCAGCAGGCTTTTTAGACCGCCGTGACAGCCTAAAATGGCTTTCCAGAAATTAAGCTGGTTCTCAATGAAGGCATCAGCATTAACAGCATTCATGTTGGCAGTTGCTCTCTCAAGATAGTCAATAAACGGAGTGAGAAAATTAAAATCGGCTATTTTCTTCTCAATCTGTATTCTGCGTGCTGATTTTCCCTGAATAGGGCCGGGCTGAACACGAGAATGAACATTTTGTGCAGTACGTACTTTATCTGGATGGGTTACAAAAACCCTCATTACCCAAGAATTAATATAAGTTATAGGCCTCAAGATAATTATGATGAATACAATAAAAACTATTCCAATCCCAATAACTGTAAGAGACGGTAAAATAATGCCCCTGTCTCTAAGGTTAAGTAAGTTGGTAAATAAACTGTCCTCGCGAATATGCTTTCCCTGATTATTCACAAACTCCTTAAGACTAAACTTCTCTTCTTGAGGTTGATATATAGATGGGTTATATCTGTCCACTCTTAATTTTTGGACTCTACCCTGATAATATAGCGCTCCATTCCGTTGAGGAATATTTCCTCTTTCAATTTCGGTCTCAGATAAAATCTGAATCCTTGGAGCATCTTTGGAAATCTGCCTTCCGTTTATAAAGTGACTATCTATTAATTGACTATCTTTAATCCTATAAAATCCTGAATCAAAATATTCTCTTGCATCTCTGGTCCACACCCACATATAACCTGGGTTATCCTTAATAAATACTACAAAATGTTGCTTATAAGCACTCTCTCCTTGGGAAGTTACCTCTGTACTCTCTTTAGGAAGTTCAAAAGTATCATAATACACTTTAATGTTGGGGTCTCTTAATGGTTTGCCTTTATGAAGTTCATAATACAACCTCCCATCCAGACGCACTGCCATTTCTTTTATGCTCTTGCGATTCCGGCGAGTATCATCAACCTCATACACTAATCTACCATCGATAAATCTTAAATTGCTTACATAAGCTATCCAGTCGCTGTCCTGCCAGTCGGTAATACAAGGCTTAGCGAAGCCGAGTAATCTGGGTTTGGTGCGATATTCATCGGAATCAAGGCCCTTCTCAGAATCGTATTTATAATTGTAAGCTCTTTGAGAAAATCCGAAATCATCATAGAAAGGGCTAAAGGCTATCCACCGGGGATTGCTAAATTCTCCTTTCTCTGGATTTATATCTATTCTTATTGAAGGATATCCCGTTAAGGTAATTATTTCATAACCTCTGTTGTTCTTAATCTCAACTTGGCTCTTATGTACCTGATTAGAGTTGAATAAATTACTCAGTATTTTCTCATCTGTTGTAGCCTTTGCCCTTCCAGGAATGACCCATACTTTAATAAAAGTGAGTTCGCCTTTATCATTAACGTAGGTATTGTTGGAAATGGTATGAATATATTCACCAACAACTCTAACTGTTCTGTCGGGTATCTTATATCTGCCATATTTACCGTTATAAATGGACTTATCCTTTACGCCATTTAAGTAGTCAATCTCGAAAAGCAAACCGTTTACTCTGATTTCATTGGTGGTTTTCCTTAAGTCATATACTCCTTTATAATCTTTACCATAATCATTTCTTTCATAAATAAGTTTTACTTTATTCTTAGAAAATTGAATATCAGCAAGATCAGAGGTGCTTTTCGGCTTACCTGTTTTTATAATAGTGGTCTTGGAGCTTTTGCCTATACCCAATGCTTTTAAGAAGGATTTATGGTATCCTTTGAATTCTTCGTAACTAATGGCTTCGCCTGTCCTCTTTTGGAATCTTCCTTTTATCTCTTTTAGCAAATTCTCTTTCTCGTTATTCTTCAATTTGCCCAATTTCAAAGCTAACGCTTTTGTTAACTTTATAGTTTTTTCATCCTTCTTTTCAATATATTCACCTTCGATTTTATTTTTTAATACCCCGTAAGCTGACTTTACTTCAATGTAAGTCGCTAGTGTTTTAAACTCGTGCACAAGGATATGTCTATTCCCATCTCTTTCCAGCTCAAAACTAACACTGGCAGGGTCTGTTCCTTTCTCGTCAGCAATATATTCTAAGCCAGCTACGGCCTTATCTTCTGAATCAGGAATAGCTACCTTAATTCTTTCCTCTTGTGTATTTATAGCAATGTAAGGGTAAGAAGTATCTTCTTTGAAGCCTTGATATTCTATGCTTCGTACAGTTTTGTCCTTGTCCGGATTAAGATTGGTTATTCTGACCCACTTAGAGATTTTCTCTGATGCAATGCCTATATCTTCAAATACACCATCAATTTTTCCTTTCCATCCGCCTAAACCTTTTTCTTTTATAACTTCAGAATGAGAAATCTCTAAAACTTGAGAACGTTTCATTATATCTCTTACTTTTTCAATATCGTCTTCCTCTCTTAATTTCTCTAAATTCAAAGAGGTCAAATAAGTTTCTGAGCCGGTTTCTTTTCTCTCTTTGTCATAATTAATAAACTCCACAATATAAGGTATAGTTTCTCTGTAGAACGGCTCTCCGGCCTTTAAAGCTTCGGTTACAACTCTTTGCTGATCATCCCGGTATCTTATAACCCAAACAACTTCTTCTCCTTTATCGGTATAAACTACCAGACTATTCTTTCCTTCTCCTTCTCTCAAATCGAACATTGCACCTTTTTCATTCTTTTCATCGTAGAAACGCTTTTTAAATTCCTTGATGTTTATACCCCATTTGTCGGCAAGCTTTTCAAGACAATTATTATAATTTTTGGTATAGGTAGGCTTTCCTACAATTAGAACTTCTCCTATTCTATTTTCATCCGGCTTATCCGGTGAATACCAACTAGCAGGTACCTCGTCTTTAGTAGAGTATAGCTTGACTCCTTCGCCGGGAATTATCTGGTAAGCATAGGCAAATTTATTTGCCCAGTCAAAGAAGGCCTGGACTTCGGGGGAATAGGAAACAATGTGTTTGATATTGCCTTTTTCATCTTTAACAACCAAAGTGTTACCTTTAAGTTTAGCTACCGCTTTCTCCCCTAAGGCAGGGCTATATTGTTTAATAGTCTTTACGACTTTATCTTCATCCGCATCCCTATTACTTAAACGAGTAATCTTATAGAAATCGGAATATGTAATTTTTCCCTGTCTCAAGTCATTTATAGGAACAGAAATTCTCTTAACTTCAGAATGTAAGTATATGGCAGGGCCTTTGCGGGCTTCTCTTAGAATCTCATAAGGTGAGTAATCAACAAGATATCTCTTGCCGGATTCTATATATACCCCGTCAACTATACGTTTACCCTCTTCAATTTCCTCAGAAGTAGCTTCTCGTAAACTGAATCTTGCTGGGTTTTTGTCATCTTTTTTGATGACTGATTTAATTGTGTATGGTAATTGTTTTCTCTCCACATAGATAATCAAACCGTCTTCGCCAACAAGACGGCCAAACCTATCTGTATCTAAAGAGTGCATCGTTTCTATACCAGCCTCTCCCAACTCTAATATTCCTTCTTTTATACCGCGATAATCTTTTACTGTTAAAACCACGTTATTCTTTGTATCTTTTAGGCCATAAAGTTTTTTATCCTCGATAATTATTTTATATAGCTCTTCACTCCCAATAATTAAAGGCTTACCCAGACCTTTTGGATAAATCACTCCGGCAATTTTGCCAACACCTTCTCGCTCATCTCCCCTTGCTATTGCCAAGGCATCTTCAAGAAACTCTAATCCCAGCTCTATAAAGTAAAGTTCATCTTCTTTTACCAAAATAAGACTTCTTTCAAGACCCTCATCGTCTAATCTGTTTAAGGCAACGTCTTTGCCTGATACATTCAGATAGTACACTGATCCTTTTCTAGACATACCTAGAGAATATAGTTCTTCATCGCTTAAATGCTTTAGCGCCTTAAGATAAGGAATGTCTTCTCTGGATAAGACTTCAATCATCTGGCCAGGTTTAATTTTTAATCCCAACCCTGTTAGCCCCTTTATGATGGTTGCATAGATAGCTTCGTTGGGCTTCCATTTAAGTATCCTTAACCACTGGCTTTCTGATACAAAGTAACCCTCCTCTTTACTGAACTCATAATCACCTACAGAATTTGTAGCTTCTATTTTACTGTCCTCGACTTCACCCGTTAAAAAAGCCTCATCCAAAACATCCTTATCCAAAACAGGTAGCAACCCATCGTTTCCAACTTCAATGTTCTTTGTGCGGTAATCTAAGCCAAAGAGTTTTAATAAATCGATCCTAAAAGTTTTTTCCCAATCGTCCTGTCGATCTTTGCTTACATCCTGCGGCCAGCTAATCCCAATATTTATGCGAGAGCCAGATAAAGAAACCCCATCCTTAGAAGGCAGCTCTTTTGGCAGTTCTAAGTCTATTTGGGGAAGTTGTGGTTCTTTAAAGTAAGAAGAAACAGCAACATTTAGGGGCTGATCAATAACCCATTTATTCCAAAAAGTTTTATTTTCCTGCATTCTTTGCTTAACAACATCTATGGAAAGTTTTAGTTTCCTGGTAAGATGCGGGTAATCTAAAATATAACGAATTTCTCTATCCTTGTCTTGGGTAATCACAACGTAATCTTCTGATGCCGGTGAATACTCTACTACAGCAGGAATTAATATATCCCCCATGCGGCTAGCAAATGGTTCTTGATAAGTAACAGGAGTTGTTTTCTTTATAGTAATCTTTAACCCATTAGTATAAGGTATAGCGATATCTTCTTTAAGGGACACGACATAAAGGTCAGGAAAATCTTTTAAATCTTCCTTAAATAAATAGTGAAGTCCTCCTGCCGGACTAATAATTTTGACTACAGGAGTTTTTGTTTCGCGGCCAAGATTTATGCTCTTTCCTTGACGGAATGCCATATCTATCAAAAGAAGGGCAAGGGTTGGCTCAAGCACTCTACCGGTCTGAGGGTCCATAAGCATTCCTGAGGAATGCCTTACTACATACCCTATTTCCTCAAAGTTAACCCCTTTTAGATCTTGAGTAATCGGATCTATAGCTACAAAAGCATATTCAGGGTTAAAAATAATATCGATATATTTATGGACGTTCTTTGCCTCTAATAATCCAGAAATTCTCTTTTCGTCACCATCTTGGAGCCTTATATCAAGCTTTTCTGCCAAGAACTTCTCAGTCCCCTCTAAGAAAACATTATTTTGCTTAGCAATAATTTGTTTTTCTTTTCCTTTACTTTTATAGATAATTAACTCTTTGCCATCTCTTTCTACAAAATAAGCCCACCCTTCTTTAGATAAGAATACTGCCTCAAGGTAAGCATAACGCATTCTCTCTGAGAGAATGACTACTTTCTTTTCATTAAAAAGAGCGTCTTTCCCTGTCTCGATAATATATTTTAAAATTCCGAATTTCCAGATTTCTTTATTTCCACTTTCAGAAAATATAACTTTTATCTTTGTCCCGGGATAAGGGAAAAATCTTCCTTCTACTGCTTCAATTACCGCACCTTCTCGTTGCATCTTTTCGTAGTATCTAACGACTAAATCATCATGAGCTCCTTTTGCCGCAGCGACAGCACCATCAATAATAAATAGCCAAGGAAGAACACCACTGGCAACATCTCCTTCTATAATAGCATCTCCGATAATGCCTAGATTAACTAAATTGCCTAAGGCACCACCTAATTCTGCTCCCAACATCCAGTTATCTCCTAAAGAAGAATTAAGTCCTAAGTAACTTCCTGCAAGATGATACAAAGATAAAGTAAGATTAAGTACCTCCAACTGGGTACGGTAATCTTCAACCTTTTCATCTTCCTTAATCATTTCAAGCAACCTAAGATAATCTTTATTAATAATATCTAATCTTTCTCTCATCTGTTTGATCAGACGATCCATACTCTCGCGCGAAGAGAATTCATCTAAATTAATCCTGGAATGTTCATCTTCTTTTTCAAGGCTAAAAGGATTGTCTCTTCCAAATGCCTGCCATAAAACCGATGTTAAATCAGGCGTCTTGGAATAAGCTGCTGGCACATTATGACCGGTATTGACCCCTTCAAGATAATTTTCTTCTCCCTTTATTTCATCAGGCTTTACGATAGCTGGTAAATACCCTTTGGTGCTTTTTACCCTCATAATTGACTGTTTAATTAACGCAATATCTTCTAACTCTTTGCTGCTAAACTCCCATTTATCTTGGACTGCTAGAGCAAAAAGAGAACCTTCTACCCAGCCTAAAGGTATTGTGATAGCTTTAGATTTATCCTTGCCTAAGAATTTGCTCCCAAAATTGATCTTGCCCCTTCTTAAAGGATCTCGTAAAACTAACCTTTCTTCTGAGTCGATATAATCGAGTAGGGTAAATCTGTCGTTGCCGCTTTCGATCTCTACCCTTGCCTTTTCTATTGTACTTATAAAAAGTTTCTCAGGATCTATGGCAGCATCTTGAAAGAAAGCTTCATCCTGGGATAACAATAGCCATAAAGCTACGTCGGTGGCAAAATGCTTATCAATCTTTAAGGCCTCATCCTCTATGTCGTAGCCTCGATAAAAATTATAATATTCTCCTCTTTGAAAACTCAAAGATAGTAACTCTTCCAAGCCTTTTATGGCTTTGTTATATTTACCGTCATATTCTGTATCAAGTTGACTAAAAATTTTAAAGGCAGTAATTGTTGAAATCACATTCTCCAAAGGAACTTCATCACTTGCCGGATTCATTCGTAATGCCTGAACTTCTCTACCGCCAAGTTGAGCAGGAAAGGTAAGGCTCATTAAATAGTCGGCGATTACGCGCCCAAACCCAAGATAATTTTCTCTAGCAGAAGCAGAGTTATCTTCTAAGGAAGCGATATAGTGAGCCAAGCCTATTAAAAACCAAGCATTAGGGCCAGCATCAGCAGCTTCAAAGAATTCTCCATTCTTAATATTTAAAACATTAGGAATTCCTAGCTTCAATGGCAGAGACTCTAAGTTGGTTAATATCTCTCTTAAATTATCCTCATCTTTTAATTCTGACAGCTCACAATCAATAAGGCTTTTTTGCTTCAGCACTTCGGAGAGTTTTATCGCTCTCTTGAGATTGCCTTGATCCAATGATACTTTGGCCTCAGCGATAATCTCGGTAACATCATTGCTATAGTTATCGTAAACCTCAATATAAGTATCGATTAACTCCTTTGCCCTTATCTTTGCTTTTTCTAATTGTATTAGAGAAGGATTGTTTTGGGAAAGATGGATAAGTAATAACCCAGATACATAAGTATAAATATTATTTTTTTGATCGATGTCCTCGGGGTAGGTTACGGGAAATTTCTTTAAAACTCCAAGGAGCCTGTTGAGCTGACTGATGTCTTTGTTTTTCTTTATCCTACGCTCTGTTTTAGCTATCCTTTCCTCTGCTTCATCCTTTTTGATATCATTTATCTTTAAGCTTATCTTATATTGTATATCCTTAATCTCTTTTAAAAGCTTAGCTTTTTCGATAGATCTAAATCGGCTATCATGTATTTTCTGACTTATGCTGTCTAATCCTCTGTGAGTATCCTCTAGTCCTCTAATGGTCGTTATGCTTTGCGTAACTTGTGATAGTGAATTTATTGCAATTTTAAGTTCTTTTAGCATAGCTGGTGGGCCACAAACACTCTTAAGATCAACTTTAGCTGGTTTACGAAATTCCTTGCTATCCTCCTTCACCTTTGTCGGCTTAACCGACAATTCTTTAAGCGCCTCTTTTCCTGTGGTTGTTTTCTGATGCTTTTCGAAGTTAGCCTTCTGTTCTGCCGGTTTTGAACGTCTTGCGGCTTCAACCTCGAGAGCTTTTATTCTCTTATCTCTTTGAGCAATAAGTTTAGTATTTTGAGCATTGCTTACGCCGGTAAAGGTCATTGCCCTTAAGGTGTTGATATTGTCTGTATCTTTAATATCCCCCATGTAGTTATTAAAGTTATCCTGCTGTTGGGTAAGGCAGGCTTGCTTTTCCTGAATTGCCTTTATCTTTGCTTCTTCTCTGGCTCTTCTGGCTGCTTGCTCAAGCTCTTTTTGTTTTATCTTAACTCTTGCCTCAAGAGCAGCTGTATTAACTCCTAAGCCTTTAAGCTCTGTTAAATGCACTTTTATCAAAGTTGTATCTTCTCCGGTAATATCCTTTTTGTTCAAAAGGCCGTTCACCTCAATTAAGAGGTTGTTTATTTGTAATTTCTTCTCTGCTGCCTCTCCATTGCCTTGCTTAAGCTCTTCTATAACAGGTAGATGTGCATCACTGATATCTTCTGCAACAAATACTTTAGGTTTCTTTTTCCGGGGTAGCTCTTTTTTGGCCTTTGGTATTTCAGTGGCCTTTTTTCGGCCCTCGAATTTAACCCCGGCCTTTTCCCACTCCTTCCTGTAATCCTCATCTTCAGACAATTTCTTCAATAAGTCCTTAAATCTTCGATTGATATCCTTATTATTTTCCAGCAACTTCTTAATAGTCAGCTTATCGCCAACATGAACCAAATAATCGTTTTTCTTATTAATTTTCTTATTTTCACTGGATATTTTTTCGACTAAACCGAGAATATCTGTCCAGGACTCAAGTCTAATGCCCAAGAGGCCTGCCAATTCACTGCTTACCCCGCCCACTGTACTTGCATCCGGACGCCCCTGTTTTTCAGCTTCTTTCCAATCCATTCTTATCTCTGCTGTTATCTGATTATCAGGACTAACTATAATCGTGAATTCATGATAAAAGACTCTGCCGGAAGGAAGCTTAGTATATACAGGAATGGTGATTTTTTTAATTTCATATGCTGCCATCTCGACTTTCTTAGCCGCCTTAGGTAACTTTGGTTTTGCTTCTTTAGCACTATCTGGCGCAGGCTTTACTACCGGCGCTTCTGCCTTCTTTGAAGCCGCTACTGCTTGGGGCCTCTCCGGAACCGGCATCCGTATTATTACTTTCGTTGTTCTTGCCGGTTCTGCTAGTGCCTTGGGAACAACTTGTTCTGCTTTCTTTTTTGCAGCCTTTTTTTCTTCGTCTACTCCTTGCTTCTCCTGGCGGTTAGCTTCTTCCTCTGACCGGAGCTTTTCTTCCTTGGCCTGGATTCGCGCTTCTATATGAGGGACATCAACGCCTAAGTATTTCAGCTGCTGAACCAGCCTATTTGCTTCGTTAATATTCTCATCTGCTAAAGCCTGGTCAACCCTTGTAAGAAGGTTATTTATTTTAAGAAGAGTGGCTGCTTTGGCTTGTTTTTCGGCTTCAGCTTCAATGTTTGCTGTCCTGTCAGCTTTTAATTTCTCAAGCGCTGTTTTCTGCTTGTCTGATACGCCGCTGATAACTATCTTATTTACCTCGGCAACAGTATTGGCGCTGCCAATAAGAGCTGATATTGTCCTGAATTTATCCTTTTGTTTCTTCGCAATCGCTTGCTGTTTGATGCTTTCCTCAATCGCTTTTTGCTTATCAGCTATGGCGCCGGTAAGTTCTGTTTTCTGCGCATCAGATACGCCAGCGATAGTTATATCCTCTAAAGCAGAAAATGTTTCTGCGGCCTGGATTGCT
>CAZPYY010000004.1:26127-35527 GCA_964590995.1 uncultured Planctomycetia bacterium
CTGCGGCCTGGATTGCTACTGTCAGGCGCTTGAATTCTTTCTCCTGGGCCTGGGCGAGATGCGTGGCTGCTTCTAGGGTCTGTCTTTCAGCTTCAGCTCTGGCTTTGCGTTTTGCTTCGACTTTGAATTCCTGTTGTTTCTTATTTAAGGTAGTGCCTAATGCCTCTGTTTCCTTGGTGATTACATCTAAAGTAAGGACATTGTCGTCTTTTATTAATTTCCTCAATTCCTCTAATTCTTTTTGTAATTTGATGACACCATTAAGTTTTTCTTGATGCAGCTTATCAGATAGTAAGAGCTTATTTAAACGCTTATTTATAGCACTTATGCTCTTGCGTAAGGCAAGGAGGGCGCTATCCTTTAACATTTCTTCTTCTTTAACTTGTATTTTTTCTTCTAATAAGACAGCGGCATCAACTCCTTCTATGGCTTTAAGTTTTTCTAAAGCCTGCTGTGCTTCCACCATATCTTCTGGGCTGACCTCTTTCTTGGCTAAGATTTGGTTAACTTCCGCAGTGAGGGTGTTTATTAGTTCCTGTTTCTCCTGCTCTGCTCTGGTTTCTGGCTGCTTAACTCTTTCTACTCCCGAGACATAGATACGCACTTTTATAAATCTAATAGACTCGACTTCTAATTCTACAGGAGTTCCTCTTTTATCAACAATCTTAAGCTGTTTAAGATGCTCTTTAACGGCTTCTTTAAGTATTCGCTTTAATTCTGCTTGGGCTGCGGGGACCTTACTGCTATTTATTGTTTTAACCAGAATCGTCAAGTGGGGTAAATCTATTTTAATATTAAACCTGTACTCTTTTTCCGCTTTTATCGTTTTAGGTAGAACTTTTACTCCTGTTTCGGATGTATAATAAGTGCTGCCTCCAAGTGCTTTGAGGAGAAGCTCCTTGATTTGAATCTGTTTTTCTGCAGTGAGCGATTTACCATCTGCGACGTCACTGACTAATCTGTTTAATCTCAATAATTGAAAAGGTGATATCTTTGTCAACGGAAGGCCTTCTCTTGATTCAGGACTGTCTGTTAGATGTGGGGTTGTTGTTTGCGGTGTGTCCTCGAAGCTAAGTTCCTCTTGGGATAATTCTCTTGCAGGAGGTTCTGCTGCATGAACCTCTTTAGTAAAGATAAACTCTTTTGTGGAGGATTTAATAAAATTAAATGCCTTGGAAATTTTATCCTTTAATCCTTCTTTTGGAGGAGCGCGGCTTTCATTTGAAGATTTAACCTTTATACTTTCTTCGTCATCTTTTGTCTGAAGAACTGTCCCTTTTGGTTCCTCTTTTTCTTGTAAATCTTGTTTATTTAATGTTGCCTCTAATTTGCCAGAATTCTTATTACCTATTGCATTAGTTTCGGATTGAGCAGCTGGCTCTGCTGTATTATTTGGGTCTCTACTATTATTATCCACGAGATTTAGCTTACTAAACTGCTTATTAAACTTAGCTATTTCTATATAGAGACGAATTATATCTACTGCTTTGGTTTGAGCTCTGAGGTGGTTGATATCCTTTCTTTTTATTATTTGATCATATATATAATTGTAGGTATCTCTCAACCCAAATCTATCTATCTCTTTCTGGATTACTATTCGGCTTATTTCTGATTTAAGCTGTAACAAATCACTCTGACTATATTCATCGGTAACTTCTTTACCTCTTCTATCGACCAAATTCTTTATTGTCTCATCAAGAGAAATGCCATTACTAACTACCTCATTAGCTAAATCATTCTTATCTCTTGGAGTTACTACGACTATTTTGGCAGGTTGAGAATCATCCCCATCAAGATCGATTGAGTAGCTTTGTCCTTGTATGAGCATTGAAGCAGACACCGAACCCACACCGCTAATAACAATAAATATCGGCACAAAGATGACAATCAGAGTGATAAAGGCAAGTGTCCTACTTGTAAATATGGCTAAAGGCTTAGGTAGCCTCCAGAAAGGATTGTGCGTATTCTTAAATGTCTCCCAAGTCTTCTTAAAGATATTAAGAGGATTTATATACTCTTGTATTTGCCTTCTCCATTTACGACCTTGCTTGCGCAGTTCTTTAATTTCTTGCTCTGCTTGCTGGAATGCTTGTGGAGACGGCTCCTGTTGAATAAGTTTCTCTCTTGAATACGGATTATTCGTAATATAAGTTTCGATTGCTCGGCGGGATGCTTTCTGTAAACTGCCTCTGGTATTTTTTACACTAACTATTATTTTGTTCAATTGAGGTTCGTATTTAATGACTCCCTCGGCGTAATCACCATCATAAAAAGACACTTTAAGATGCTCTACCTGTAAATTTCTTTCCCTGCTAAGATATTCAAGCTGGGAAAGAATGGCTTTTACTATTCCAACAAGGTCCTTATTGGAAATGTCTTTCTCATGCCAAATATTATTTTCAACCCTTACTCTATCGCCAGACATAAGCTCGAGAGCATCTAAAGGATACAGTTCAACCAATAAAGCTTCTACCTCCTCTATAAGGGCTTTAATCTGCTCTCTATCACTATCTGCTAGTATGCTCTGGACATATCCAACTATCTGCCCCTGGATGTCTTGTTGGTTTGCAGTCGGCAAGGGGAGAGGCTTTACTAATTTATAAAGGTGGTTTAAGACTTCTTTTATTACACGTTTATCTCTTATTGAATCTACAGAGTCTATAAACTCTTCGATTCCTTCTTTATTATCGAATTTGCCTTCTTTGACTCCTTGAACAATCTTATCAAATATCTCAACTGATTCAAAAAAGTCTGGTTTAAAAAATTCTTTTATCTGGACAAAATATGCCCTGATTTCACCTTTTCCATCAAGATGGGCTTGTTCGTGGATTTGGATGGATCTTTGAACATTAGGATGGAGTTTATCAAATACGTGGTGATATTTGATTTGATTATTTTCAACAGAAGCAATTGGTGTAGTAAATATCGGTGCTCCTCTAATGCCGCCTTCTTTATTAAAGGCCTGAATAATTCTAAGTCCTTGGGAGAAGAACAGAACCATTGCAAAGATAGAACTAATAGCCAACAAACCAGCAGCCATAACTATTGGGATTATTGGCCATTGTAATAGCATTAAGTAACTTACAGCCGTAACCCCTAACGATGCTAACCCCACTACAACTGAACCTCTGGCAGTGGCATTTTGTTTTTCTTCCCTTATCGGGCTGGAGGTAACCCTGCCGTTTACTATGCGGCCAACCGCCGTGCTGGAAGAGACAAAGGCTAAGCATTGTTCGTCCCGGAGGTGTGCACCGGGAGGGGCATTCAATAGCAAAATTCGCTTGACAGAGGTAGATAGATATGATAATCTCTGAATTAGAATGGCAGATATATTTTGGACAGAAAAACGCTTACAGGCTCTAAGTAGGTCCTCTTTAACTCTATTCCAAGGATTCTTGCTAGCAGGATTCTTAGGAGGAGTTTTTGGTAAGATTATTTCTATATGGTTAAAAGTCCTATTTATAGCTATAACTATAGGTTTCTTTATGGTAGGTATTACCTTTGCTGATAGATTAAAGCTGAAGGAGGAAAACTGATATGTTCGCTGTAATAACCGCTTTGGTAATTTTGATCGTTGTCTCAGCCTGGATTGGGATTGAACGCTACCGCATAAGGCACCAACACCACCGATAGTCTCCTTTACAATACCCTTCAAATAACAACCTACCCTTATTCCGCCTTTCTTTACAATATCGTTAGGATGAGTGTCGATGTTGATTGTCTCCCGGAGACAATCATCCTGCTTCTGTATCGGGCTGGAGGAAATATCTTCCTTGTCCTTAATAAGCCCCTTCAGGTATTCTGCCCTGTTAAGACGTGCCGCCATCCACCAGTATTGTTTTGATAGTCGTTTCTTTATCTCTTCAGGGGTTCTTGGCTTGCGGCCTGCCATTGTATCATTTGCCTGTTCAAGTTTGACCCAGGAAGCTAAGGTCTCCTCTGTGTCCTTGATGGTTCTCTGGATTTCTTCGAGCGACTCTGTGTTTATCGGGCTGGAGGAAATGGTAGATCTTGTCACCTTAATTTTCTCTAATATAGCGCTATATATGAAACTTATATCATCACTTGGAAAATTATATTTTTGTATAGAGTTTGGTATATGCGGGACAATGAAGTTCTTTGCATCTTGCCAAATACCCCATTTTTCTTGTGTTCCCAGATACTCAAGAAGATAATAAATGACCGGATTAGTCTCCACTGCTCTTCCGGTCCCTGTAATCGTAATAATAGCGCTATCTGGATTTACGGAAATAAGTTGATCACTCGTATTAATTGAGCGACAATGGCTGGCTAGACGCAACCCTCCCTTGATGCCAGGATAATCCCTACTGCCTTCTTCGCCCGAATGTCCTCGGCTAATGGTTATGGAATGGGGACTTCCTTTAATTTTATCCAAACTTGAATAAAGGTAAATCTCAACCTTTCGACCTGTTTCAGAAAACCTTTTTACCAGCACTCTTTCAGCTCCATATTCTTCAAGTTTTTGCTGATATTGTTTATCTATAGAAAGATCCTGATATCCTGAGAAATTTTTATAAAAACCATTGATTTCTTTTCCGTTTGTAAAAATAAGCGGAAATTGCGAATAGTGGGCTCTCTCTCCTTTTTTCACTGTTGACCAATAAAGACCTATCTGCAAATTGCCCTCTTTATCCAACCAACTCTTCTGAGGCCCTTTCCAAACTAAATCCAGAGACGGCAAATCTACACCAGCAATTAAATTCCCAATTCTTTGGTCGAGTTTTTTAATAAAACCAAAATCTGCCAATAGCTTTAGTAGGAATTTAAACTGAACATTTTCTTTCGATAACTCAACTATCCTCATTGTAAAGGCATCTTGATATTTATTCAGTCTAAATTCAGTAATATTCACAACTATTTTTGCCAAAAGGCTAGGTTTATTTAAGAATTCTTCTACATCCTTATTAGAAGAAAATATCAAGCTAGCCAAATAATCAGGTTCATACTCTGTCCTCCTGAATGCATTCTCCAGCTCGCCAAAGATCACTAATGTGAACATATAATCTACCATGAAATGATTATTAAACTGATCCTTCATATATCTAATAAAACCAAAACTTCCGTATTTTCGTTCTAAGTGATTCTTGAAAGCTTCATAAAATGCAGGGAAGCTGTGGCTGGTTACTTCTTGGCTTAAAGCCAGCAATGAATATAAAACTTCGGAATAGTTTCTCAGACGGTTAGCTAAAATTGAAATCTGTTCTTCTCCCCGCTGAACATTATTATCGACTTGGGTATTAAGATTTCTAAGAAAAGAACCATCAATTTTTCTTATGATTGTCTGGATTGCCGTTCTTATCCTTTCCTCTGTCTGACCAGAAGACCGAATCAACCCCCTACGTAATAATTCCAATGACTTAAAGCCCCCTATTTCAAAAATAGTTTCACTGATCTCTTCTCGAACACGGCTATTCTGCTGAGTGACTAATTGAGATATCATCCAATCTATAGTCTTTTGTGTACCATATTCTGTTAAGGCTTTCAGAATATCATAATCAATCAGATCAAAATCTTCTTCTTTTAATGCTTGTTCATACAATTCGATTAATCTTGCTTTGGCAGATGTAGTCCCTAAATTTCCAAGTCCTTGAATTATAAAACGTTTAACTGTTCTGGTTTCTCTCCGTTCTCTGCTCCAATCAAGTAACCTCTGTTCAGCTTTTTTGCTTCCCAAATCGGCCAGGCTATAAACCATGATTTTTCTTACATCTTCTCGACCGTCACAACTCAATTCCAAAACTCGCTGTTCCACTTCAGGAAAATGAGCATTACCCAAAGAATACCCGAAATACGCTATCTTTTCCTTATCATCTTCAAACTCCCGAGTCAACTCAATGAGTCGTCTTGCCGAATCAGAAGTTCCTAATTTTGGTAAAGCGTATATAATTGCTCTAAACATATTTGGATATCTGTCTATTTCATAACTGAGTTCTAAAAGACGTTTTCTTGATGCTGGAGTATTTAAAATCCTCAACCCACTTATAATTGACCAAGCATTATGTTTCATTTCAGATGGATCTCGACTTACCTGAAGAAGTAAAGATTCCGCTTCAAGGGTCCCAGCCTCAGCCAAAGTTTGAAATAGAGCATATTTATTATTGGGATCTTTGATGTTTTTCGCATAATTAATCAACATCCGGTGTGCTTTTTGACTTTTTCTTGCTAAAATCCCCAAACTTCTTGCCCAAATTCCTCTATTATCCATATAGCGATATCCAAAGAAATTCTTTTGCTGACTTGCTCTTAAAATGTCATCTACTATTTCTTGTGGAATAGTCTTCGCATTTTCTAAAGATGCATAAAATGCATCTTGATTAATGTATTGTCCTGGTTCTTTTTGAATTCTATCTTTTAAGAAGAGAATTACCTCTTCTGTAGGATCCTCAGCTAAAGCATCGTATATGGCTTTTACAACTTCTACTTCCGGCGTGCTATCGAGAATAGTCTTTGTCTCTTCAAATGTTATAACTTTGTGACGAATTAAAAGCTTAATAGCCTCTGCTCTCATCCAAACAATACTGCCTTTTTTGAATACCTGCCAAAGAAACCGTCCTGCTTTTGTTTTTGAGACTTTCTTTTCTTGCACGAAATTATTAATTTTTGTGAAATAGTCCTTTGCTTCTTTTTTTGTTAAACTATCGAGGTATTTCAGGCTCATCGGTAGCAATTCGTCATTAAAATTGGTATTGCCTTCTACAACATCCGTTCTCAAGAAAGAGGGAACAAACATCGCAGCTACAATCAGAAATTGTCTTCGCGAAATGCCTGCCCTGAAAATCCCTCCCACAGGAGAAGAGCTAATATGCTTATTCTCTAATGGATCATATTTTGTTAAAGCAAATACATAATATAATGACGCCAGCGATGCGAAGCTTGAAGGTGTAGTCCAGCCATGACCAGTGGAAATACTGATAGAACCATTGGTATAAGGAGCAACGGCATAAGGAGCAACTAAGCCAGAGTGTTTTTTATGTTCAGCGGGTACTATATTAGAAGTATTTACATTTATGAAGTATTTTGAAAGATTATCTAAAAGAGTATTGTAGATATCAAGCCAATATTCTTTCCTGCTTTCCTTTGCTAATTTTAAAGCCCTTAAAGCAAACTGAGACGACCACTCAACGGAAATTGCGGGTTTAGAAGAAATGGAGAAGCTTAACCCCAAAAGGTTTCTTTTGGCATCATATACACCGGTTAACTTTAATGTTTCGGTAAGCATTTTTTCAATGCCTTCTACTCCAACTATATCTTTCAATCTCTCAAACGGAGCCCAACTGGCTGTGTCGGTAGCAAAATCTCTATGAGTATCAGGAACCCATCTTCCACCTATAAAGCGGACACCTCTAAAGAATATGTCTTTATCTCTATCATACATCTTCATAAGCCAGACAAATGCCCTGTCAGAAGCTTCTTCATACTTTGACTGCTTGTTCACCTTGTATAACATATCTAAGAAAACAATAGCGCTTTCATTGTTTTCTGTGGACTTCGTATTAAAGTAGAACTCTGGGCCTTGAGGATGCCATTGGCCTTTTGGACCTATTCTAAAGCCGCCATCTTTGTCCTGAAGCCTGATAATCCAATCTGCAATATAGGTAATAAGCCTTCTATATTTATTCTCATCTACTATTAAAGCCGCAATTCCCAACCAAGCCATTGGACCTGCCATTATGCCCCAATCCCATTTTGGCCACCACTCACCTGTTCTTTCTAGAACCCTTATAGAGTGGAAAATTCCACCTGTAGGATTATAGTTAGGTTGAGATTGGTAAGTATGGTTATTAGGAATCTGATTGTAAAGAGATAAGACTTTCTCGGCTTGTGCGCTAAGTCCCAATAGCTTAAGTGTAATAGCATATATAGCCATATCATAGGTATAAGCAGCATAATATCTGGAAGGATAATCTGGATTAACTTTAGATTCTTTAATTGGTGGGTAGTGGGAAGGGATAAGACCATAAAACCCTTCTTGCTTTAAGAAGAACTTTACATATAAAGATAAGTCTTTAGAAGACAATTTTGAAACTATAGAGAGGGCTTTTTGAGGACTAAACAGCCGCAAACTGGTAAGAAAAGTAGCAAGTTGAATGAGGCTTCTAATGAAGCTTCTTCGGCTAATGGCAGAAGAAGATGCTTTTCCTATTACTTCCGGCCCGGCGCGGGTTAGGCCGGATGAGGCGGCGTAGCGGGTGTATAATTTGTTTTGAGGGTTTAGGCCATCTGTAACCCTCGCCCCTCGTCCTTCGTCTCTCGTCCTTTCATAATCAAATATCGGGCTGGAGGTGCTCTTAGCCTCTACGAGGAATAAATCGGGCTTCACAAGATTATTCTTGACAAGGTAATCAATCTGCTTTAATATAACTCCCGTTATGGCAAAGAATACAAAGAAACCTAAACCTGCTAAGACCGCGTTTACCGCAACAGAAGTCGGCGCGTTAATTGAAGATTTAAGGAGCCGATTCAAAGTATTCGGCGAAAAGCTTAACTCTGTAGACGATAAATTAGATGCTACGATGGGTATGGTCGCTAAAAACAGAGAAGATATTACAATGTTGAATTTAAGAACCATCGGGATAAAAGGCGATATAACCAAAATAAATGGCAAGCTTGCCAAAATAGAAGAAGACCTCAGAATAATAAAAACTGACTTCGATAAACGGCTAACCCGACTCGAAGCGATTAAATAACCTTTCTCCCCGTTTCTTTTCCCTCTCTTTAACAGACTTGTGACTTTGCTTACCCTGAACGTAGTCGAATGGGTCGATGGCGATGGGGTCAGGTCTTTAATTTTGACATTTTTTGCAATAGGGCTGGAGGAAGATTTTCCTAAGGCCTTTTCTAATGCCCCGATAAAGCCCTCTATTCCAAGACTGCCTCTGAAATAAAAGCCTTCTAACTCCTCTACTCTGCCACCCTTGCCTGCGGCCCAAGCTTCTCTTTTAAGTTCGCTTAATCTATCGATTTGCCGCTTTCTGAAGTTTGCAGCGGAGGTTTGTTCTTTGGTTTTCCTTACCGGGCTGGAGCTTATAATTTTTGACCATTTTCTGGCTGTTTTCTTTACGCCTGCCTTTATCCGGGAGATTCTTTGCCTTCTTTCTAATCCCTTTAGGTTTCTTCCGTATCTTTTCTGTTCTCTCTCTGTAAAAGGCTTTCTATCAAAAATCCAGAATATCTTGTTTAATTTTTTAACAACGAGATAAATTAACCCCAATCCTGCCACAACCAAACCTATTGTCTTTATAGAAACAAGCGGGCTGGAAGCTTCTTTACCCCTTGGGCCTGCTCTCTTGGTTTTTGGCAGACTGTTTATCTTTTCAGTTTCGATGATTTCTTTTAACCTCTTTTTGATTGCTTGAAGTTCGGCCTGTTTTTCTCTGAG
>CAZPYY010000005.1:0-33383 GCA_964590995.1 uncultured Planctomycetia bacterium
AAAATCCTAAAATCTTATCTATCGAGGAGAAAATACTCTTAGCTTGAGGGAAATTCTCATAGAGACTCTTACCCATTCCTACATATTGAGCGCCCTGACCGGGAAAAATTACTGCTTTCATCTTTTATCTATAATAGTTTTTCTATTGTCTTTTACTTCTTTCCCTATTCCAAAATTTTTTTGCTATTAATACTATCGCTGGATACAATATGCGGTTGAGATCAGATCTCAACCGGCTTCGCCTACGGCGAAGATTGTATACATCTCTCTATTATGCCCATTTGATTACGCAGCTGCCCCAGACCAATCCTCCGCCGAAAGCATCTAATACTATGATATCATCTTTCTTAATTTTTCCTTCTTCCCATGCCTCGCATAGAGCCACAGCACTAGAAGCAGAAGACATATTTCCATAACGGGCAATATTTAAGTATATCTTATCTTGAGGAATATGAAGACGTTTCGCTACTGCAGTTATTATTCTCTCATTAGCTTGGTGGGGAATTAATAAATCTACTTCGCTCTTTTTTAAATCAGCCTGAGCTAAAGCCTTATTTGCTGCCTGAACCATTACCCTTACCGCAATCCGAAAAAGTTCATTCCCTTTCATCTTCATGTAATGAAGTCTTTTTTCTATGATTTCGGAAGAAATTGGATTACGCGAACCTCCTCCGGGCATATTCAAGATTTCGGCCTGGGAACCATCTGAACCTAAGTAAGCACTTAAAAAACTCGCACTTTTACTTTCGGTTAAGACTGCGGCTCCGGCTCCGTCTCCGAATAAAACACAAGTAGAACGATCCTCCCAGTCAGTTATTGTAGAAAGAACTTCGCTTCCTACTACCAAGGCACTCTTGTATAAACCACCCTTTATAAACTGCCAAGCATTGGCTAAAGCATAGGCAAAACCAGCACAAGCAGCAGATATATCAAAACAAGCAGCTTTCTTAGCCTTTAAATAATTCTGAAGATGACAAGCTGTAGAAGGAAATTGAGTGTCAGGAGTAATAGTAGCAACAATAATTAAATCCAAATCTTTAGGATCTATCCCTGCCCGCTCTAAGGCAATTTGTGAAGCTTTGTGAGCTAAACCAGAAGCTCCTACCCCTTTTTTGGCAATTCTCCTCTCCTTTATGCCAGTACGAGTAGTAATCCACTCATCAGAGGTATCAACCATTTTTTCTAAATCGGAATTGAGCAGGCGTTTAGGCGGCAAGTACTTGCCTAATCCTACTATCTTGGCAGATTTCATTAACTCTCCTATTAATTGTTGCAGTTAAATCTTGGGATAGCTCGCGAATAGCTACTTTAATCGCATTCTTAACTGCTAAACTATTAGAACGGCCGTGGCCGATAATTACGATTCCATCTACCCCCAAAAGAGGCGCTCCTCCATGTTCAGCATAGTCAATTGAGCTCTTAAACTTTTTGAGATTTCTCTTGGCTAACAAAAGACTGATCTTACCTAAAATTCCCTTTTTCATAGCTTTAGTAAGAAGTCTGCCCACGGTCTCAACGCTTCCCTCAGCAACCTTTAAAGCAATATTGCCTACAAAACCGTCACAGACTATGCAATCACACTTGCCAGAGAATATCTCCCGAGCCTCCATATTCCCGGTAAAATTTAAAGGTGAAAGTGAGAGAAGTTTATGAACCTGTTTTAAGATATCTAATCCTTTTGAAGCTTCCTCACCAATATTAAGTAATCCTACACTAGGGTTATTCTTGTTTAGTACTAAATCATAGTAAACTGACGCCATTATCCCATATTGCAAGAGATGAAGGGGTTTACAATCAATATTTGCTCCGACATCAATAACTAAAGATACACCAATCTTAGTTGGAAGCAACAACGCAATTCCTGGACGCTCTACCCCTTTAATTAAACCTAATCTTAAGGTAGAAGCGCAGACTACTGCCCCGGTATTTCCACAAGAGACAAAAGCATCTATTTTTTCCTCTTTAAGCAGGTTTGTACCAACTACAATTGAAGAATTCTTTTTCTTACGCACCGAACCAACTGGCGACTCAGCCATTCCAATCTTCTCCGGTGCATCGATAATCATAAAATCATCCGCAGAAACTTTGTTGAGCGTTAGCTGCTCCCTGATCTCTTTCTCTGCACCAATTAAAACAATATCCTCAGCTAACTCTTTTTTAGCCAGCAAAGCTCCTTTGATAATTTCCCCTGGCGCAAAATCTCCGCCGGATATATCTATGCCAATTTTATAACTCATCTACCTTTCTTTTTCTTCTTTTCCTTCTTCTCAATTTTAATAACTTCTCTATTCGTATAGTAACCACAAAAAGGACAAACCATGTGGGCTGGTTTAGGCCGTCGACACTGTTTGCACTCTACTAATAAAGGAGAAGATAATTTCTGGTGTGTTCTTCTTTTCCCTCTTCGAGAAGAAGAGTGTTTTCTTTTAGGATGTGCCATTTATTTACCCCCTCAAATTTTCTTAGAAACTTTGGTCCTGAGAAAACGACCTAGGGAAGTTTCCGAAGGATCTTTGTTTCTTGACAGTTACACTCTTGATGATTTAAATCTACCCCGCAGCGAGAGCATATACCTTTACAATCTCGCTTACATAAAGCTTGCATCGGGAAATTAAGCAGTATATCCTCCCGGATATCATCATTAATCTCAAGGCACTCTCCGATCTCACTATCCTTGTAGCTCTTAGTAAGACTCTGTTCTATGGCCTGACGAGTTTGCCGCAAGCAGCGTGAACAAACAACATCCCTATGAGTAGTTACCATTGTCTGGACTACTATCTCATCCCTAACCCTAAAGAATTTACTTTTAAGAAGAATAGAGTTTACAAAGGCAATATCAGAGGAATCTAGCTCCCAGGAAGAAGCTGGTATCTCCTCCTCTATCTCAATTGCCTTATCTTTTATTTTTTCTACTTTTATCTTCATCCAACTTATTTTTTAAAGCTCTTACTACTACCGGGGGCAAAAACTTCTTTAAATCAGCCCCTAAACAAGCAGCCTCTTTTATCAGACGAGAAGAAATAAAGGAGTATTCGGGATGCGGCATAAGAAAAATCGTCTCTACTTCCGGAGCAAGGTTACGGTTGGTCAAGGCCATCTGAAACTCATACTCAAAGTCAGAGATCATTCTTAAACCCCTTACTATAACCTTAGCCTTCTTCTTATTAGCGAAATCTACTACTAGCCCGTTAAAACCTTCTACCTTAACGCTTTTTATCTTTGCCGTTGCCTCTTTAACTAACTTAATCCTCTCATTAAAAGAGAAAAGAGCATCCTTCGAAGAGACCTTTACTACTGAGACTAGCACCTCGCCAAAGATAGAGGCAGCTCTTCGAATAATATCAATATGCCCATTGGTGATCGGGTCAAATGTCCCAGGATAAATAGTTCTACTCATCTCTCCTATATATCAAGACAAGGGTCTGTCCGTATTTTTTCTCTACAATAAGAGAAAATCCTCTCCTGGCCTGGACAAAATCGTCCTTACTATAGCAAAAAGTTACTATATAACCAGAAGGGGTTACTATATCATACTCCTCTAATAGTTGCAAGGCTTTTGTCAATAAGCCGCTATGATAAGGCGGGTCCAAAAAAATAATATCAAACCTCTCTTTATAGGTAAAAAAGTCCTTAATCCCTGAAGCTGAGTCCTTTAGAATTACCTTTTGCTGGGGGTTAAGGCCTAAAAAGGTAAGATTCTTCCTTATAGCAGTTACGCAGCCGGGTCTTGAGTCTAAGAATATAGCCTCTTTTGCCCCTTGAGATAGGGCTTCTATGCCTAAAGAACCTGAACCGCCAAAGAGATCCAGAACCCTCTTGCCTTGGATTTCTCCTCTTAAGATGTCAAAACAAGATTTTTTCACCCTTAAAGACACTGGTCGAATGCCCGAAGGAACAATTATATTTCTTCCTTTAAATTTTCCGCCCAAAATTCGCATCTAAAACATCCTCCTAAAAATTGCTTATTCTTCAGAAAATAGACTAAAATCAATATGCTTTCGAAGACAACGATGGCGCGACTGACTTAAATGAGGATCTTCCTTTATCAGGTTATAGGCAGAAAGACGCGCTTCCTTCAATGTCTCTAAGTCATCTATAGGGTTAGCTATTTTTAAATCCGGTAAACCATGTTGTAGATTACCGAAAAAATCTCCCGGTCCTCTTAATTTAAGATCTTCCTCAGCGATTTTGAATCCTGAAGGCTCTTTAGAAATTATTTCAAGACGTCTTGAGGCTTCTTGAGTAAGATTATCTCTGCTAATAAGAATAAAATAAGGTTGATATTGAGAACGCTGTATTCTGCCACGAAGCTGATGCAGTTGAGCTAAACCAAACCTCTCAGGATTCTCAACTAGCATAGTAGTAGCATTTTCTATATTTAAACCTACCTCAACTACAGTAGTAGAGACTAAAATATCTGTTCTCCTGTCCTTAAATGCCTTTATTGCCTTTATCTTCTCTTTGCTCTTCATCCGGCCATGGAACATCTTCGCTTTAAATTCAGGAAATTCTTCAACTATTCTCTTATACATTATCTTTAAAGACTTTAAATCTTCATCGAGGCTCTCTTCAATAACCGGATAAATAATATAAACCTGGCGGCCTTCATTCAGTATTTTTCTCAAAAAGCTATAGGCCTCTGCCCTGCTCCCTTCTTTTACCCAACGGGTTACAGGAACCATGCGCCCTTTAGGCATCTGATTTATCACTGAAGAATCAAGATCACCGTATAGAGAAAGAGCCAGGCTTCTTGGAATCGGAGTAGCACTCATAACCAAACAATGAGGGGCAACCTTTCCTTTCCTAGGAAGAAGTGCCCTCTGGGCAACTCCAAATCTATGTTGTTCATCAATCACAACTAAACCCAGCTTTTTAAACTTTACTCCCTCTTGGATAAGAGAGTGGGTACCAACAATTACTTTAATCGTTCCGTCTCTTAACCCTTTGTAAATATCCTCTATTTCTCTCTTGGTAAGAGACGAAGAGATAACTTTAATTGCTTCACCAGAATCTCTCTTAGAGAGAAATTTCAAGCCTTTCAGGCTTTTTTCTAAAGTCTCTTTATGTTGAAAGGCTAATACTTCAGTAGGAACCATAAGAGCAGCCTGAAACCCGCAATCAGCACAAATACCCATAGCAAATGTAGCTATAGCGGTCTTACCACAGCCAACATCCCCTTGTAAGATTCGATGCATCGGATGAGGCTTTTCTAAATCATCTAAGATTTGGGTTAAGGATTTTTCTTGAGATGCGGTTAATTTAAACCTGAGATTCTTTCTTATTTTCTCTATAGTGCTCTTTAAAATCTTAAATTTAGCTCCTTGCTGAAAAACTCTCTTAGCTTTACGAAGATAGACTAAAATTTGCGATAGGAATAACTCTTCAAAGATAAACCGCTCCCGAGCAGCCTCTGCTTCCTCCCAAGAAGTAGGAAAATGCACCCCCTCTAAACTCTTGGCTATGTTAGGGATATTTTTCATTCTTCTTAGATAATAAGGCAAGGGGTCAGAATATTTAGGCAGGTGATTCTTTAGGGCAGAGGAAACTGCCTTTCTCATAAACTTCTGGGTAAATTCAGATGGCAACCTATAGATACCAATTATCTTTCCGGTCCCCAAAGAATCGTCACCTTCTTCAATTGCATATTCAGGAGCGATAATTTGACGTCCTGAAGAGGCAACCCTTAACTTTCCATAGATAACCAAACCGAGGCCAGCTTTAATCGTCTCAGATAAATAGGCTTGGTTAAACCAAGTACAACGAATGCTTCCAGTCTCATCCTCTAAAATTGCTTCAAATATACTCTTTACTTTTTTAAGCTTGGGACGTAAAAAATAAGGAAAATCTTTAAGATTGGTGGTACGAACCTTACCCTTAATTGCTGAGAATTCATCAACTTCAAGGTCTTCTATTTTTTTAAAGTTCCTTCTATCTTGATAACGAAAAGGAAAGTAATAAAGGAAGTCTTTAATGCTCCTTACCCCTAAATTATTAAAGAGGACTTCCCGGCGAGGGCCAATCCCCTTAAGGTAACGTAAAGGAGTTTCGTTCATTTACTTTGTCTTGGATTGAATATAATCTTCTATTACCTTTCGGTGGTCAAAAGCTATTTTCTCGGGTAAGGAATCTAACTTAAAAACCCCTGCTTCCTTAGCGTCAGAGTCTGACTTTAGGCTCCCCTTACCTTCACCAATAAATATAACTGAAACACTATGAAAACGCGGATCCCTATCCCCTTTAGAGTAAACCTTAAATTGTTTGAAATTTACAAAATCAAGGCTGGTCTCTTCCCTAACCTCTCTGGCTACCGCCTCCTCCACGCTCTCACCATAATCAACAAAACCTCCTGGTAAAGCCCAGCCTAAAGGAGGATTGCTGCGCTCAATCATTACAATTCCTTGCCTATATTCAATTATCCCGTCTACAGTAAGAAAAGGACCGGCGCTTATCTTCTTGCTTATATATTCAAGATAACTAATTACATTCTTTTGGAAAACTTGGAAAGCTTTATCAGAATTTAAAACAAAGATTATTTTCCTTAAAGTTGGCTCTTTTACCTGCCAAAGATATCTAAAAACCTCCTGAGCCATTAGTTTTGAAGCAGCTTCAAAACTAACCCTTCCTACTCCACAGCCTAAAGCACAGAAAGCAATTGAGCTAACCTTATTTTCTTGAGCACAAATTAAAGACGAATAAGTAGCTTTGCGTATAATCTCCTCATCAGTCTTAAAATCCATCTTCATGGTGACAGCATGCACTACATATTTAGCTTTTAAGCTCCCGGCTGAACTTATAATTGCTTCTCCAACCTTAACCGGGCCTTTTTTCATAGCTTCTTCTTCAATTATTTTGCCGCCGGCTCTTTTTATTGCCCCAGCCACACCTCCACCCATACGGAACTCATTATTAGCAGCATTTACTATTGCTTCACTATTAATCTCAGTAATATCCTCTTTAACCACTGTCACTTCTGTATCGCCTAACTTCATCTTAATCCCCTATTTTGCACCCTTTCTCCACTCCGGGAGTGGAAGTATGGTTTCGCTTCTCTCTCTATAATCTCTCTTGCTCTCTTTAAAGCCTCTTGTTTTGTGGAAATCTTGCCTAAGGCCTGCTCCTCTTTTACCTTTTGCAGAATCACCCCCACTAAAGGACCCGATGGAATTTTAAACTTCTTCATAATACTATATCCATCTAGTATTCTCGGCAAAGGTTTTTTTTGCTTATCGGCAAAGTACTTATCCACTAACTTCAGCATGATTCCCTCATGCCTTTTCCTCTTCTTAGCATCAGTAAGAAACCCCCGAGTAGCCCGCCAATCTGAGAGTGAAAGAAGTATGACTGCCACCCCTTCTTCTTGGGTATCCCGAAAAAACCGGTAAATTGCCCGTCGGGAAGGGTTAACCTGATCGGCTAAATAACCCGGCCGAAGATGCCAGAAGATTAACTTCATTAAGATACTCTTCTCGCGCAAAGATAAACGTAGGCTATCAGCTATTTCTCCAGTCAGATCCCGACCTATTTTCTCATGGGTATGAAAGATGGTTTTCTTCTTTAGTTTCTTCTTAGCCTTAGGCTTACCAATATCATGTAAGAGACAGGCTAACTTTATAATTTGGATTCTTCTTCTCTGGCCAGCGAACTCCTCATTAAGATAGGATACTATCTCTTTATTCTTTACTAATCTCTTAGAAAAGAAGAGCTCAAATTGTCGCAAGGTCTCCAGAGAGTGCTTCCAGACATCAAGGTGATGATATGCTCCTTGGCCGACACCGCGCATCTTTATAATCTCAGGAATAAACTCATCAATTATCTTTAGCTTATCCATTACTTTAATAACTTTATAAGAATTATTGGAAGTAAGTATTTTAAATAACTCTTCGTTTATTCTCTCTTTTGAAACCCCCTTGATTAAGCTTTTATGCTTAAGCATTAATTTTAAAGTCTTGGCATTAATCTTAAAAGCGTAATTAGCAACAAATGAAAAACCCCTTAAAATTCTTAAAGGATCTTGTGGTATAACTTCATCTTTTACCACCTTGATTACCTTTTCTCTTATATCCTTGCGGGCCTGGAAGTAATCAATAAGTTTTGGCTTCTTCTTGGATAAAGAGATGGCTAAGGTATTGATAGCAAAATCCCTTAAAGCTAAATCCTCTTTTAGGCTCTCCCCGCGCATACCGGTAAAATCATAAGTATAGATTTTGCCTCTTTTCTTTAAAACCACCCGAAAAGACTCCTGGCTCCTATCAAGAGTAATAAATTTAGAAGAAATACTCTTAGCAAATTCTTTTACAACTGCTAAAGTTTCTTTCTCGACGCAGAAATCAAAATCTACCAACTCTTTTTTTAACTTAAAATAAATATCGCGTAAGACTCCTCCTACCAGCCAGATACCGAGATTACGGCTTCGGGCAATACGAGAGATTGCAGAAAGGTGAGGAATTTTTTTTAAAAGGGCAGAAAACAATTTTTCTTTTAACTCCTAAGATAATTTTTCTAAGACTTGTTCTTCTACGAAGATAGGAGATTTACTCCTTACAGCTAGAGCGATGCTATCTGAAGGACGAGCATCAACCACTTTAGGTTCTTTTTCGTGATTCCTCAAGTAGAGCTTGGCATGAAACGTTCCGTCAATCAAATCATCAATAACTACCTTCTCCAAAGTAACCTTTAGATTTCCTATGATTGCTAAGATTAAATCATGGGTTAAGGGCCTCTGGGGAGCGAAACCGCCAAGCTTCATCTTTATGGCTGTAGCTTCTCCAATTCCAATAACAATAGGCAGGAGCCGAGTGCCTTCCTTTTCCTTTAGGACGATGACTTGTTCTTTCTTTTGTTCATCAACTATGATTCGTGAAAGCTCTACCTCTATCATTTGACCCGTTTATTAAAAACATCCTTTAATTCGCGCATAAATTGATTGATATCCTTAAATTGCCTATAAACCGAAGCAAATCGTACATAAGCAACATCATCTAATTGAGCTAACTTCTCCATAACCAGCTCTCCAATATGGTGTGATTCCAGCTCCTGCTCGAATCTCTTCTGTAATTCTCCTTCAATTTCATTAGCTACATTTTCTAAAGTCTCTACGCTTATCGGCCTTTTTTCGCAAGCTTTTATTAAGCCGGTTAAGATCTTCTGGTGGTTAAAAGGCTCACGTCTGCCATCCTTTTTCACTACCATTAAAGGAGTCTTCTCAACATACTCATAAGTAGTAAATCGCTTGCCACAATCTACACACTCTCTCCTTCTCCTTATGGCTGAGCCTTCAGAAGTCTCTCGGGAATCAGTAACTTTATTCTCATTACTATTGCAAAAAGGACACTTCATAAACTACCTTTAAGGTTGATTTTTCTTAAAGCTACTCCAACTTCCTTTAAAAACTTAATTGCCATTTTATCCGGATATTCACTCTCAATAACTACTTCTTCAATGCCAGCGTTTATGATCATTTTAGCGCAAATGCTGCAAGGAGTACTAGTTATATAAAGAGTGCTTCCCTTGGTAGATACACCAAAAGAAGCCGCCTGCAAGATAACATTCTGTTCAGCATGAAGACCACGACATATTTCATGACGTTGGCCAGAAGGAACACCTAATTTCTCCCGTAAGCACCCAGTACTTTCACAATGAGGAATATCTTTAGGCGCTCCATTGTAACCGGTAGCCAAAATCCGCTTATCTTTAACCAATATTGCTCCTACTCTTCTGCGTAAACAAGTTGAGCGTTCACAAACTAAAAAGGCAACTCTCATAAAGTACTCATCCCAACTTGGTCTGGTAATTCTTTTCACAACCCTAACTTTATTATTCTTCTGCTTCAGCGGCATATGTTCTTCTCACTCATAAAGTGGGAACTTCTTTGTAAATTCAAGTACTTCTTCTTTTACTTTCTTAAGCTCATCAGGATTATCCCTATTGCTTAAACCCTTATCAATAAATTCAGCAATTTTCTCTGTATCAGCCTCCTTTATGCCTCGAGTGGTAACGGCTGGAGTTCCAATACGAATTCCGCTAGCTACTGCTGGTGGTTTAGGGTCAAAAGGAATAAGGTTTTTATTCACGGTAATATTAACTTCTCCTAAGACTGACGTTGCTTTTTTTCCGCTAATATCCTTTGGCCTTAAATCTACAAGAAAAAGATGACTGTCTGTACCGCCGCTAACTATACGGTAACCTTTCTCTTCAAGTGCCTTAGCAAAACACTTGGCATTACTAACCACTTGCTTCTGGTATCCAACGAATTCATCCTTTAAAGCTAAGCCAAAAGCAACAGCCTTAGCGGCAATAACATGCATCAAAGGTCCACCTTGAGTTCCCGGAAAGACTGCGGTATTAATCTTCTTAGCGAACTCTTCCTTAGCTAAAATAAAACCACCCCTTGGCCCGCGCAAGGTCTTATGAGTAGTAGAAGTCACAAATTCCGCATACTCGCAGGGATTAGGATATATCTTAGCAGCAACTAACCCGGCAAAGTGGGCCATATCTGCTAAAAGATATGCACCAACCTTATCTGCTATTTCTCTAAAACGCTTAAAATCAATTATCCGAGGATAAGCTGATGCTCCGGCAATAATCATCTTTGGCTTATGCTTTAGGGCCAGCTCTTCTACTTCTTTACAATCTATACACTCAGTATCTTTATTAACCCCATAAGTAATTATATTATAAAACCTACCACTAAAATTTAAGGGGTGGCCATGGGAAAGATGCCCTCCACAGGCTAAATCCATAGCTAAAATTGTATCTTGAGGCTCTAAAACCGCCATCATTACTGCCATATTAGCCTGAGTTCCTGAGTGGGGTTGAACATTAGCATATTCAGCACCGAACAATTGCTTAACCCGGTCCCTAGCTAAATCTTCAGCTTCATCTACAAACTCACACCCTCCGTACCAGCGAGCTTTAGGGTATCCTTCAGCATACTTATTAGTCAATACACTACCCTGAGCTTCTAATATGGCTTGGGGAGCAAAATTCTCACTAGCAATCAACTCTAAGTGCTCTCTCTGGCGCTTGAGTTCCTGCATCATGCTATTATAGACTTGAATATCTTGTTGTTTTAATTCTTCAAACATTTTCTCTCTCCTCTATTTCTCTTATCTTCCTTAGCCTCCGCGCATGCCTTCCTCCTTCAAACTCTTCCTTAAGCCAACGTGAGATTATCTTCTTGGTGTAATCAACCTTAAAAAGAGAAGAGGGCAAGATTAAAACATTACTATTATTATGCCTGCGAGACATATAAGCACTCTTTAAACCATAAACTAAAGCTGCCCTTATTCCCTTTACCTTATTGGCAACAATACAACTGCCTATTCCGGTATAGCAGATAATAATTGCTCTATCAACTTTTTTGTTTTTTACAGCTTCGCTAGCCACATAGGTATAGTCGGGATAGTCACAAGGATCTTTGGAATAAGTTCCAAAATCAACAATGCCATACCCTTTCTCTGTAAGGTATTTTATCAGAGTATTCTTTAATTTAAACCCTCGATGATCAGAAGCAATACCTACCCTCACTCTCTCCCCCCTTTACTCTCTAAAGCCAATCTTTTAACTCTAAAACAGCCTCTTTTATAATTGAATATACCTCTCGGTATACTGCTAAATTCCGACCTATCGGATCAGGAATGTCTTTTTCAGCTTCCGGCGGAAGAAACTTCTTTAGATTAAATACTCTGTCTTTAGCCTTAGGTTCAACTTCTAAAATATACTTACTTTGAGCATCCTCCATGCAAAAGATTAAATCCGAGGAGAGAACCGTGAGTCTATCTAACCTTTTAGCATAAAATTCACTGGCATCTAAGCCCTCATCCTCTTTTAAAATACTTACTACCGAAGAAGATGCTTTTAATCCTTCGGGAACAGATATCCCTCGGGAAATTATCTCATATCTATCATCAAAATAAGGCCGTACTTCTTTTAAGTACTTATGAAGAAGAAATTGAGCCATAGGAGAACGACAACTATTGCCGGTACAAACAAAAAGAATTCTCTTTCTGATGAATGTTTTAGCTATATCTTGTTCGGCAACTGCCCCTTCCCTTAAGATTTTAAAGGGCCTACTAGTTAAATCTACTACTGTTGACGGTTGAGAATAAGCACATTTACCACCATCAACAATCAAATCTAATTGACTACCAAAGGCATCCTCTACCTCTGGGGCTGAGATTGCTTCCTTTTCTCCGCTTATATTTGCTGAAGGAAGATAAACAGCATCATTAACCTCATTTAAAATTTCGTTGGTAATTATATTGGCCGGAATCCGTACACCGATTTTCTCATCATCAGGAGTATAGTAAATGATTGTAAGAGGTCCTGGCCAAAACTTCTCTATAAGCCGATATCCAAAGGGCGGTAAGGTATCAAAGTAATCCTCTATTGCCTTATCAATACTACCTAAAGCAAAAGCAAGCGGCTTCTCTTTAGGTCTCCTCTTCAATGCATAAAGCTTCTTAACCGCACTCCTCTTGCCGGCACAAACACCTAAGCCATAGACAGTCTCAGTAGGTAAAGCAACTATACCTCCCTTGCGGATAATCTCTACTGCTTGCTTAACTAAAGAGTGGTCAATATCTTTAGGGTCGATAAAGATTTTCCTCATTACTTGAATTTCTTCTTCAAGACCTCTAACTTAGAAGCATATTCCTTATCCTTAAGCGAAAGGATTTCTAAGGCAAGGATTATAGCGTTGATAAAGGCGTTTTTGCCTACGCCAGTTGAAGCTATCCCCAATCCTTTAGGTGTGCTGACCATAGAAAATAGCGCATCTACTCCACCAAGAAGTCCCCCTTCTAAAGCTACCCCAAGAACAGGGATATTAACATAAGAAGCAATAAACCCAGGAAGAGCTGCAGCCATTCCAGCACAGCCGATAACTACCTCAATACCCTGACCCTCCATCTCCTGGCAAAATTTCCTTAATTTTTCAGGGTTTCTATGAGCAGAGATAACCTCTAATCTGTGGGTAATATCTAGCTCTTTAAGGATATCCATCCCCTGTTTTAGCTTCTCAATATCGCTCTTACTTCCTAGAATAATAGCAATTTTTTCTTTCATTTTACCCCCTTTTTTAACAGTATTCATTTTATCTCTTAAATCAAAAAATTCAATCTTTTATTGTAAATAAGAGAGGGGGCGGTTCTCAACTGCAAAGGTACCCCTTTAAGTGGAGAATCGTCCCCTTTTTTGAAGAAGGTTAGCGATTCAAAGCTTTACTTCCAATATCCCGGCGAAAGTGCATCTTTTCAAAGCTAATATTTTCTATAGCTTTATAGGCTTTCTCTTGAGCTTCTCTTATATCTTGGCCAAGAGTAGTTATATTTAAAACCCGGCCTCCATTGGTTGCAAAGACAGAGCCAGAAGAAGTATCCAAGAGCTTAGTCCCGGCATGAAAAACAAAGAGATCATCTAATCCTTCCAGAGCTTCTAGGCCCTTAATCTCCTTTCCTTTTTCGTAAGTTGCTGGATAGCCTCCGGAAGCCAAAACTACGCAGAGACAAAATCTCTTATCCCACTCTAACTCTACCTCACTAAGCTTATTATCCACGCCTTTTAGGATAAGATCGGCTAAATCGCTCTTAAGCTTTGGCAAGATAACCTGAGTCTCAGGATCACCGAACCTAACATTAAACTCCAAGACAAAAGGAGTATTCTCCTTTATCATCAAGCCTATATAAAGTATCCCTTTGTAAGGTTTACCTTCTTTTTTGAAACCTTCAATAAGAGGGAGGGCAATTTGATCCTTTATCCGAGTCAAAATTTCTTCATTTACCACCGGAGCCGGAGCATAAGCACCCATGCCTCCGGTATTTGCTCCTTTATCGTTATCATAAACCGGCTTATGATCTTGGGAAGGAATTAAAGGAATGACTGTATCGCCATCGGTAATGAGTAAAATTGAAGCTTCTTCGCCCTCTAGGCAATCTTCGATTATGATTTTCTCCCCAGCCTTACCAAACTTCTTCTCGACCATCATCATATCAACGGCCTCTTCTGCCTCAACAAGAGCCTTGGCCACAACAACTCCTTTACCGGCAGCTAATCCATCAGCTTTTACGACAACCGGGGCATTTTTTTGTTTTAGATATTCCTTGGCTAGAGAAGGATCATCAAAAATTTTAAAATCAGCTGTAGGAATATTATATTTTCTCATTATCTCTTTAGCAAAAACCTTACTGCCTTCAAGAAGTGCTAATTCCTTCCTCGGTCCAAAGACCTTTAAACCTTCGGCCTCAAACTTATCTACAATTCCTTCAACTAAAGGAGCTTCCGGTCCGATAATAGTTAAATCGATTTTTTTTTCTATCGCAAAGTGCAAAATCTGAACAATATCCGTAGCTGGTATACTCACATTCTCAGCAACTAGAGAGGTGCCGCCATTGCCAGGAGTACAATAGAGTTTATCGACTAAGGGAGACTGAGATATTTTCCAGCTCAAGCAGTGTTCTCTACCGCCGGAACCAACAACAAGTACCTTCATACTAAGGTCATTTTTTTGTTTGACTTAACGATTTTGCCTAAAAGGAAGGTTTTACAACTCTTATTTAAAGTGGCTAAGGCTTTCTTTGAGAATTTCTTATCTACAACTAAAACCATGCCTATACCCATATTAAATACTGAATACATCTCTTTCTGGCCTAGGTGAGCTTTTTTCTGAATAATATCAAAAATCTTCGGAACTTTCCAGCTTTTTTTATCAATAACCATCCCGTAACCTTTAGGTAGAATCTTTGTTACCTTATTGTAAAATGCTCCTCCGGTGACATGAGCAATTCCTTTCAGGGCTGAATAGTTATTTCTAAAAACCGAGAGCAAGGAAAGTACTGGTTTTACATAAATCCGGGTGGGTTTTAATAGTTCTTTTTTGTATTTTTTAAGTCCTTTTAAACCAATAACTTTCCGAACTAAAGTAAAACCATTTGAATGAATTCCGTTTGACTCCAAACCAATTACCAAATCTCCTTCGTTAATCCTTCTGCCGTCGATTATCTTATTCTTATCAACAATACCGACACAAAAGCCTGCTAAATCATATTCACCTTTTTCATACATTCCCGGCATCTCGGCAGTCTCTCCGCCCAAAAGTAAGCACTCAGCATCTTTTAAGCCCTTTTTTATCCCAGATACGACATCTGTTAGTGTCCTAATATTAACCTTCCCGCAAGCAATGTAATCTAGGAAAAATAAGGGCTTTGCTCCAATACAAACTATATCATTGACATTCATAGCCACTAAGTCAATACCCACCGTATTATGAATATTTACATATTGGGCAATCTTTAACTTTGTTCCCACACCATCGGTTGAAGACGCCAATAAGGGATTTTTATACTTTTTAAGCAGGGGTTGTAGACGAAAAAGGGAACCAAAAGCTTCTACCTTGCTAATATTATCAACTTTAATTCTTTTAGCAAAATCTTCTGCTTTTTTAATATTTACGCCGGCTTTCTTGTAGGTAATTCTCATTCCTTTTCCCGGACTTAATTCTCCGCTATCTTAGGTATAGCTTGCTTGTAAGTCTTCTCCAGATCGCCGATGCCTATATTAATAAGGTCATTAATCTTTAGGCAATCTCCTTTTACTTCTCCAATCAGATTACAACTAACGTTAGACTTCTTGGCTATCTCCATAATCTTATCTTTATTATCTGAAGAAACACTAATGATAATTCTTGATTGGGTCTCGCCAAAAAGCAAGGCATCTTTACGAATATTATCATCTAGGTTTACGCTGGCTCCCTTTTGACCGGCAATACAACTCTCTGTCAAGGCAACAGCTAATCCACCTTCAGAACAACCCTTAGCGCTTTTTGCTATGCCTAACTTCATCATCTCTAAGGCTGCGGCTTGTACATTTTTCTCCTTTGCTAAATCTAATTGAGGAGAAAGGCCTTTTGCCAAATTATGTACCACTCTTAGATACTGAGAGCCACCTAATTCTTCTTTATTTTCTCCAAGCAAAAATATTAAATCATTTTCATCCTTAAAATCCTGGCTGGTTACCTGTTTAGTATCACCAATTGAACCTACCATTCCAATTACTGGTGTAGGATAAATCGCGCCTTTAGGGCTTTCGTTATTGAAACTAACATTTCCGCTTACTACTGGAACATCCAAGGCTTTACAAGCCTCTGTGATACCTGCGATAACCTTCTCGAACTGCCAATAAACTTCCGGGTTGTATGGACTACCGAAATTCAAACCATCAGTAACCCCCAAAGGCTCTGCCCCGCAACAGATGAGATTTCTTGCAGCTTGAGCTACAGAAATTTTTCCTCCGGTAAGAGGGTCAAGATAGCAATAAAGCCCATTACCATCTATTGTAGCAGCAATTGGCCTATTGATTTCAGAAATATAATAAACCGCGGTATCCCCGCCAGCGGGAATACAGGAATCTTTAAGCAAATTGTTATCAACCTTTTTGGCAATCCATTCTTTGGAAGCAAGGGTGGGATGACTAAGAAGAGTAAGCAAAGTTTGATTGTAGTCTTGAGATTCTTTTATTTTATCTAAATCCAAATTCCTTGTTTGAGCTAAGTACTCTGGTTCTTTTGTTTCTCTGATGTATTCAGGACCTTCTGCTAAAAATTGAGGCGGAACTTCTGCTACCACATTGCCATTTTCTTTTACTCTCAAAACTTTATCGGCAATAACTTTACCGATAACTTTAGAATCGACTTTCCATTTGTTAAATATTCCTTCGGCTTTAGGCAAACTCTCAGGCTTAATGATTAAAAGCATTCTTTCCTGAGATTCAGAGAGCATTACCTCATAAGGAGTCATCCCCTCTTCTTTGCGGGGAACAAAAGAAATATCTATTTCAATACCGGTACCGGCTTTGTATGCTGTCTCTGATGTTGAACATACTAACCCTGCTGCACCCATATCCTGCATCCCAACAATTAATTTCTTCTCAACAAGCTCTAAACAGGCCTTCTCTAATACCTTGCCTATCTTAGGATCACCTATAGCTACAGCACCTGTATTGCTCACAGAGCTCTCATCTAAACCAGCCGAAGCAAAACTTGCCCCCTCTACACCGTCTCTACCAGTAGGACCCCCAACAATCAACACTAAATTTTCTACACCTTCTGCTTTAGCTTTCACCTGATTGCTTTTCTTTAAGATGCCTACCACCATAGCATTAACTAAGGGGTTTCCCTGATAGAAATCATCACAATAAACCTCTCCAGCTAAGGCAGGAAAACCAATTTTATTAGCATAATCAGTAAACCCTCGGGCTATTTCTTTGAAAAGAAAAACCGTTCTCCCGTTCTCCATTGACCCAAACCTTAAAGAGCTTAAAAGAAATTTAGTCGCAGCCCCCACAGAGAAAATATCTCTAATACACCCACCGCCACCGGTAGCACTTGCCTCGTATGGCTCAACAGCTGAAGGATGGTTATGGGACTCGACCTTAAAAACTATTGCGTAATCGTCAGTTACAGAAACTGCTCCCGAATTCTCTCCTGCCCCTATAAAGACCTTTTCTCCCTCTTTAGGCAAAAGCTTTAGGAGTCTTTTGGAATTTTTATAAGAACAGTGCTCCGACCACATAGCGCTAAACAATCCTAATTCTGTATAATTTGGTTCACGCTTTAATAATTCTTTTATCTTCTCGTACTCTGAATTACTTAAACCTAATTCCTGTGCTACTTCTAAGCCCTTCATATTACACCTCACTTTAGCTTAAATTTATCTCATACTTTAGTAAAATACGCATAAAAAAAGCGTCCCGTCTTCGCTTCGTCGCATTAAGAAAGGACGCCTCTGTCCTTCCTCAATATATCAATCTAAATTATTTTGTCAAGAAATCTTTTTATTAAAAAATAACTTTTACGGTATGCCTGTCAAGCTAGTTAAGTATAGGGGATTGAATAAATCTTATCCTAACTTAAATCTCTTGTAAATCTTATCTATGTTAGCTAAGTAGGTATAAGGATTGAAAATCGCTTCTACCTCTGTTTTTTTCAAGAATTTTCTTATTTCTCTGGAAGCTATAGCCTCATCTCTAAAATTTGAACTCTTATTTATAACGCCTAAAGCCACTTTTTGAACAATATCATAAGCTCGCATTCTAGATAAACCCTTATCCATGAGCTTAATAAGTATCTTTTGCGAATAAACAATGCCGCGATTAAGTTCAATATTCTTCAGCATATTCTTGGACTTAACCTTTAGATTCTTAATTACCTCTCTAAACTTTTGCAGGCTATAATCCAAAGCAATTGTTGAGTCGGGTATAATGACTCTTTCAACTGATGAATGAGATATGTCCCTCTCATGCCAAAGATTTATATTCTCTGAACCAGCCGTTACATTAGCTCGCAGGAGCCTGGCTAAGCCGCAAAGCCTCTCACAAATGATAGGATTTTGTTTATGGGGCATAGCGCTGGAGCCTTTCTGGCCCTTATAAAAAGGCTCCTTTACCTCATCAACTTCACTACGGTGCAAGTGTCTAATCTCAGTAGCAAACCGCTCTATGGTAGAACCGATTAAGGAAAGAATAAATAAATAATAAGCAATTCTCTCCCGCGAGACTATCTGTGTGGAAATATTAGCTCTATTTATACCAATCTTCTTGCAGATATAATCTTCAATCTTGGGCTGAAAGTAAGCAAATGTTCCTACTGCCCCTGAGACCTTACCGCAGGCAACGTAATTTAAGCTTTCAGCTAAAATCCGACGTTCTTGGTTTAAATCATTGTAAAGATATAAAAATTTAAGACCAAAACTATAGACCTCAGCATGGACACCGTGAGTTCGGGCCATACAAAGGGTATCTTTATACTTCAACGCCTTCTTCTTAACCTCTTTTAAGACTAAATCAAGGTCCCTTAAGATAATCTTAGTAGCATCTTTTATCTGCCAGGCTAAAGTTGTATCGAGAAGGTCAGATGAGGTCAAACCTATGTGTAGATATTGGGCTTTATCTTTAAGCTGGCCGGAGATATGTTTGAGGAAAGCAACAATGTCATGGTGGGTCTTTTCTTCAATCTTTCTTATCTTCTGAGGGGAAATCTTTACCTTATCAAAGGCCTTGCTTGTGCCCCGGGGTATTTTTTTTGCTTTCTCTAGAGCTTCACAGAGTAAAGCTTCGATTTTTAGGAAGCGTTTGAACTTTTCCTCATCGTTCCAAATCTTACCGATTTCACTAGGTGTATACCGTTTTATCATACCCCTCCTTTTTAGCCATTTTACCTCTTGGGCAATGCCTTATCACTAAGAATATACATATTATCAAAACATCGCTAGAGAGTCAATTGAAATAGGTTATTTTTTCTTAATTTTCGAAAAACTCTCAAGCTTAGTTGGGAATTTGCCCTTCTTTACATCCTTAATAAAAAGGCTGGTGGCCTTGATGATATCTCGGGAAAGATCCTTATAAACCCTCACGAATTTAGGCTTTTTTTCCTTGTAAAGACCGAGGAAATCATAGGTAACCAAGACCTGACCATCACAGTATTTTCCAGCACCAATACCAATGGTAGGAATTTTTATGCTCTTAGTAATGCGCTTAGCTAGTAGGTAAGGAATGCACTCTAAAACTAGGCTAAATACCCCTAAATCTTGGAGCAGTTTGGCCTGCTTAATTAAATTAAGCGCTCCCTGTTCATCCTTACCCTGAACCTTATAACCACCTAAAAGATGTGCAGTTTGAGGGGTAAGGCCAATATGCCCCATAACCGGTATCTTATTATTAATTAGCTTCTTAACCACATATTGACAATCTCCAAACCACTCTACTTTTACTGCCTCAGCACCGCGGCTTATAAACTTAGAGGCATGGTCAACGCACTTCTTGGAATTCGTTTGATAAGCTACATAAGGCATATCAGCTACCACTAATGCCCTCTTACTACCTCTGGCTACAGCCTGAGTGTGATTAAGCATCTCGGATAAGACGAGCCTGCGAGTCTCTTTGATTCCTAAGACTACATTAGCTAAAGAATCCCCGACTAAAATTATATCAATACCGGAATCATCTAAGATCTTAGCAAAGGAATAATCATAACAGGTAAGCATGGTTATCTTAGCTCTGCCTTTTCTTTTTCTAATATCTTCTACACTTATCTTTCCCATTTTCACTTTACTTAAAAATATGTATCTGTTTGTCTTTACCGACAGAACGAATTAAAAACACCCTCATTGTCGAAAGATTCTTGGAGAGAAATTTCTCTACCCCCTCTAAACCAAGAATTGAAAAAGCAGTAGCTAGACTATCAGCAGTAGTACAATTCTCACTGATTACGCTCACGCTAATAAGATCATTATCTACGGGATATCCTTTACGGGGATCAATTAAGTGTGAATACTTCTTACCTTTAAAGGTAAAAAACTGCTCATAGCCTCCTGAAGTCGCAATGGCCTCACTAATTAACGACTCTGTTTCTAAAATCTCTGAGAGCACCGTAGGATCTTGTATGCCTACCTCCCAAGGATCTCCAGCATTCATGCCCAAACAATAGATATCTCCGCCAGCATTAATCAAAGCGCTATTTATACCTTTTTCCTTCAAGCGTGAAATTGCCTTATCTACCATATACCCCTTGGCAATCCCGCTTAAATCAATAATTAAGCCTTTCTTCTTTATTATTACTATCCCTTTCTTAGGGTCGACTTCTATTGCCTCCATTCCTCCAGCTCCCTTTATCTTGGCTATAGTCTCAGGAGCAGGGAATTCTTTTGGACTTTCCTTCTTAACCAACTCCTTCCAAAATTTATAGAGAGAGCCGTAACTTGCATCAAAAGCCCCTTCGCTTAAATTATAGATATCCTCGCTAAGCTGCAAAAGTTCTATTAATTCATCTGAGGCTTCAAATGGCTTATTGTAAGTTCTATTCAAACCGGAAAGTTCAGATCTCTTATTATATATATTAAAGATTTTATCTAAACGCCTAAATTCTCTATAGACAATTTTTGCTGCCCTCCGATCAGAAGAACTCACCTTTAAATATGTACCTGAGATTATGAATTTTTTCTTGTGTAAAGGCTGGGCGCAACCTGTACCGGCAAGGGTAGAGGCAAGAATTAATACCATGATTAAATTTATCACTCTCTTATTCATTGCTACTCTCTCTTTTCCTATCGATTTTTTTTATAAGAAGCAGTGACTTTATTTTTTACTCCCCCGCGAGAAGTAAACTCTCCGACTACCAAAATCTGGTAAGGCTTTAATACCTTTTTTAAATCTTCAAGAATTCTGTTTACAACATGTTCGTTGTAAATCTTCACATTCCGAAAGGAATAAAGGTAATACTTTAGAGATTTAAGTTCGACGAGCTTACGCTCAGGTATATATTTTATGGTAAGATTGGCAAAATCAGGAAGACCGGAAAAAGGACACAAGCAAGTAAACTCATCAGTAGTTAACTCGGTTGTAATCCTACGTTTAGGGTATTGGTAGGAAATAATCTGTAAAATCGAGGGGTCTAAATCCTTTGGCGAAGAGATCTTGCCTATGATTTTCTTTGCTTTTTTCTCTATTGAAGAGGTTTTTCTCTCCTCGTAAACCATGGGTAATATTATATCAAATTTACCGATAATGCTACACTTAATATTGAGAAACTAGCTCTAATCGGGAATCGGGGACACTTATTTATTTCTTTTTGGTTTCTTAGGGCCTGGTTTTCTCTTTCTTAAACTTCTTCCAGTTATTCTTTCAAGCCTTTCGATAAATCCTTCATCTCCTAAGGGTCTTCCTAAGTGCGTATATTTCTTAAAAAGATTTCGTTCTTGCTCTTTATCATCTTGGTCTAAATAAAAAGCCCAATCTTTTATTTCTGAGAGCATAAAGTTATTTGAAAGTAAGACATCTTTCTTCTTAAAGACACGGGCATTGGCGCTTGAATAAGGATAATCCTCTGCCCTTTTTACAAGACCTGCTCTTACGGGATTGTCTTGTTTAGTAAAGAAAACTTTTTGACAGCGGTTCCCGCGTTGAATAATATGGTGAGGGATATCTGGTATAACTACTCGCGCTATTCTTGCCATGGGGCGACTGCAACAATTCAATCAACAAAAGTCAATCTAATTAAGTGTTGTGTCCCTGGAATTCCGTTCCGGGATTGGATTGAGAAACTGCCCTAGTCTTCCTTCCCACCTTTCCGTATTATTATTTTTTTTTGCACCACACTACATTTAGGTAAGGAGGCCATGAAGATGTTGAGCCTGTCTGACCTGTTCCTCCTGCTCCCGTTGTTGTTATGCTACTAGGACCGCTTGTTCCTGTCCACTTTCCGCCATGACAATTAGTACAAGCATTGCTATGAGTATGACTCATACCATGAACGTGCCTTGGTCCAGAATGCGTATGAGTCTCAGAAGCTCCTGTTGTTCCTCCATAAGTAGAAGCTCCTCTTGGAACTTTGCCGTCCAAAGTTGTAAAACGAGTCCATTCTGAAGGAGGGCATGAAGTGTCAAACATCATAATTGCCCCAGCTGGAACTGAACCATCGCCATAAAATCTGCTTGTTGTTTCGATATCGCCATTGACTTTAAGCTTCCTCGCCCCTGGACTCGCCGTCCCGATGCCAACCTTGCCTTCGACAATTAAATCAGCAGCATCGTCTATATCATTGGTGCAGATTCCTTCCCAGCAATATTCCCCGCCATCATAGTAGTTATCTCCTATGGCCACTCTTTTTGAACGCAGTTCTTTATAAACCCCATAGGGAGCAGGATAATAAGTGGTTATAGTGATGTCTTCGGTAAAAGCACTAGGATTAGGGGTTAATAAGAAGAAAACTGAGAGAGGGAGAAGAATAAGAGTTTTTAATCTAGGCATTTGGTACCTCCTGGTATAATCATCAAGCATAAGCTCCGATTATACCTGATTAGACTGATTATTAATAGATTACAAAGATTAATTAATCTTTGTAATTTTTCCCTAATCTATGGAAGCAGGGATTGTTGCATTTTGCAACAGTTCCATTATATATAGGTTTTGAAGATTTTGGAAGAGTTTTTAATTCTGGTAACTCCAAAACTCAGAGACCATTCTTAAACACACCATCCTTGCACACCGAGTGTGCAAGGATGGTATTTATCCCGCCTCGGGAGTACTTAACTTACACAGGATATTTTATGGTACTTGAGAAACTAGCTCTGAGGAGACCGGAAAAAAATCAGAATTAATCAAATCATTAAAATCAAAGTGGTAAGCAAGAAACCTTCCTAAAATATAAAAAATCTCTTCTTCGCAACTCTTAGTAACCTTAAGCCGGCTGGTAAGAGGGAAATCAGCCATCTGGATGTAAAGTAGGGAACGGCAGGCTTGTTTACTAATCTTTTTGGCATCGCTTACTTGGTGAGTACAAACTTTGCAGATGAGCCCCCCCTTAGCTACACTAAAAGAAAACTCATCATCGAGGGCTTTCTGACACTTTAGGCAATGGTTAAACTCCGGCTTAAACCCGGCAAGACTTAAAAACTTTATTAAAAATACATAAAGTATCTTAAACTCACGCTCTCGCCCTAAAGAATTTAGACAATCATTTATCAGATTAAAAATTTGCATATTGCCATCCCATAAAGGCATGGTCTCATCCAGGAGATTAAAAAGAAGAGCGCCGGCCTTAGCCTTTAATAAATCTTCTCTTAAGTAAGCGAAGTCCGAAACTAAATCAGCATGGGAGATAAGCCAGATTTCACTCTTTTTGGGATAAAAAACAAACTCATTAAGAGTGAATATATCTAAGGGAGATGAGAACTCCTTCTTGGGAGTATAAAAACCCTTAAAGATACCCCTTATCTTACCAAAACGGGAGGTATAGAGAGTGGTAATTAGACTTGTCTCCCTAAAATTATATCGTTTTAAAACAAACCCTAAATCTTTTTCAATCATCTAAAACAACTTATCCTATTTATTTAGAGATATTCTTTAAAATCCTCTCCTGCTCCTTCTCCATGCGCGCTTTCTTAAGCCTGGTGTGATCGTCATATCCTACTAAATGTAGAATACCGTGAATTAGGTAAAGCCTCAGCTCATCTTGCCACTTACAACCTAATCTTTTAGCCGCATGAGCAGCCTCTTCCACTGAGACTACCACTTCTCCTAAATAATCTGGTTCGAGATCATCAGTTAACGGAAAGGCTATGACATCAGTAACCGAAGGCTTTTTGAAGTATTTTTTGTTCAGTTTCTTTATCAGAGTGTTGTCAGACAAAAGAATTGATAATTCTTTAGAGGGAATATTGAGAAAGACGAGTATTTTCTTTAAGTATTTGTGTAGTTGCTTAAGGTTTACTCTCTTTATTTTTTGCTGATTTATTAATTCTATCTTCATCCTTAGGGTAATTTATGCGGGTATGAAAAATGGCATTTAAAATACGGATAAAACTTTGTGTGATCTTCTCCAACTCTTTTAAGGTGAGGTTACTTTCGTCTAACTCCCCTTCCATAAACCTCCTCTTAACCACCTCTCGAACCATCTCTTCTATTCTTGAGGGGTTAGGCTCCTCAAGAGTCCTTGATAAAGCCTCGATAGCATCAGCTAAGGCTACAATAGCTATCTCTTTAATCTGAGGCTTAGGCCCGGGGTAACGATATTCTTCTTCGTGTTTACCTTCGGGCTCTAATTCTTTAGCCCGTTGGTAGAAGTAATAAACAAGAGTCCGGCCGTGGTGTTGAGATATAAAATCAATTATCTTAGGATTAAGATGGTGCTTAACTGCCAGCTCTACTCCATCCTTTACATGGTTAAAGATGATTAGTTTGCTCATTGATGGCTTTAAATTCTTATGCACATCTTTATAGTTTACTAAATTCTCCACAAAGTAATCAGGCTTAATCATCTTACCAATATCATGATAATAAGCACCTACCCGAGCTAGAAGAGAGTTAGCACCAATTGACTCTGCAGCTGCCTCACTTAAATTAGCTACCACTAATGAATGTTGGTAGGTCCCGGGAGCTTCAAGAATTAACTTACGTAATAAGGGGTGGTTAAAATCAGATAACTCAAGGAGTGAGATATTGGTAACGACCATAAATACATACTCAAGGACCGGTAAGATTCCTAATACAATGAAAGAAGATATAACTCCGTTAAAAAGGCAAAGTCTTAATAGGTTAAGGTCTAGGCCGGAGAGAACAAAGAAACTTTGCTCTCTCTCCATAAGAAAAGCCACAATGAATTGTATCAGACCGGCAAAAAAACCAGCCCGAATTACCTGAAATCTCCTCCTAACTCGATAAGCTAACATTCCGGCAATTAAAGAGCCGGCAAACAGACTGATGCCTACATTGAAATTACCGCCATCTATGCTCGCACTTAAAAAGGAGATAAAGAAAGCGAAGATGAAAGAAAACTCTAAATTATTAAATAAAAGGGTAATTAGCATTACAAAGCCAATAGCAGCAATTCCATATCCGGATATTTTGAAGGTAACTGCAGTAAGCAGAGGTATTAAAATTGCTATTACCCCTAAGATCGAGAGATCTAGGTACGAAGGTATATTATCTAATCTTCTAACAAACTTAGCATAGATAAAGAGAATCAGAGCTATAATCAGAAGAGAGAAATCTATAGCGTAGATAAAAAAGATAAGACCTACGATAGCAAAAAATACCAAACCGATAAATAGATTGCTAGGGCTAATTTCCTTTCCGGCTATAGAAATTTTCATAAGCTTGGATTATTTTTTGGATCAAAGGATGTCGAACTACATCCTTCTTCCCTAAATTAATAAATTGTATACCCTTTATGGTTCCTAAGATATCAATCGCCTCCCTTAGACCTGCTGGCTTACCGCCAGGAAGATCGCTCTGAGTTATATCCCCGGTGATTACAGTCTTAGAATCAAAGCCTAAGCGAGTAAGAAACATTCTTAGCTGTTCTGAGGTACAATTCTGAGCTTCATCTAAAACAACAAAAGCATTATTAAGAGTTCTACCCCGCATATAAGCTAAAGGCACAATCTCAATAACCCCGGTCTCTAAATGCGACTCGATTACCTCTGCCTCCATCATATCGTAAAGAGCATCATACAAGGGACGAAGATAAGGTTCTAACTTAGCATGCATATCTCCCGGTAAAAACCCTAAAGACTCACCGGCTTCAATTGCTGGCCGGGTCAATATAATCCTACGCACTTCTTTGTTAATCAAACGATTTATTGCCATAGCCATAGCCAAATAGGTCTTACCAGTTCCGGCTGGACCGATGGAAAAAACTATGTCATGCTTTCGCATTGCCTCTATATATTTATTCTGTCCGTCAGTCTTAGGAAAAACAAATTTTTTCCGTGCTGAAGGAACTCTTATTCCAAGCTTACTATTCTCAGCCGGCTCTTTACTCTTAGGGAAAGAGCTCTTGCGGCTTAGGCTATAGGAATTTAAATATTGGCCTATCTCTTCTTGGTCAAAGACAAAACCCTCTTCACCTAAGGTAGTAATTTTTTTAAGCAAAGCACTAGCTGCCTCCACCCTTTCTTTACCCCCTTTTAGAAGAATTCCTTCCGGCTTTATTGCTATAGTCACGCTTAATTCCTTCTCTAAAAATCTTAAATTCTTGTCAGCAACCCCAAAAATATGTTGCAGGCTTGAGATGTCTTCAATAGCGATTATCTTCTGCATACTTATTGATCCTGCTTACTGCTACTTATTCAAAGGAGGAATTAGTAATTCAACTCCTGGATGCAGCTTATCAGGACTCTTCAATACATCTTTATTGGCCTTATAAAGAAAATTCCACTTTCTTGTTGTTCCGTAAAACTTATGTGAAATCTTCTGCAAGGTGTCATTCTTCTGAACTACATAGTACCGGGTTTCTATTTCCTGAAGCGGTACTGATTCTTCTTCTGATAGTGCCTCAACAACTTCTATTTTCTGAACTGGGACCTTTGCTTCTACTGCCTCTTCCTTAACTACTTCTTCCTCTGCTGCTTCTTCCTTAATCTCGCGAGGACCGACTTCCACCTCAACCACTGATATTGTGCGGGTATCTCCCAACCTATTCTCTCTAGGCTCTTCCTTACACTCTCCAGATAAACAGCCTCGGTTTCCTTCAACTTCAAGGTCTTTACGAGGTTCCTCCTTGGTATAAGTTCTCATTGTTAAGCATCCGCTTAAAATAATAATGCCAATTAAAAACCATAACTTCTTCATCACTACCCCCTCTTTTTACTCTCTTGCTCTTCTTCCTTTATTAGCTTTAAATATAGGTCTTTTAGCTGATCCTCCTTAATATAAGAAGGTGCATCGCTAAGAAGACAGCTCCCTTTCTGAGTTTTAGGAAAAGCAATTACATCCCGGATGCTCTCAGAACCACTTATTATAGCATACATTCTATCCAGACCAAACGCAATCCCGCCATGAGGAGGAACGCCATATTTAAATGAACGCAGAAGAAATCCAAACTTCTTTTCAGCCTCTTCCTTAGATATGCCTAGAATCTGAAAAATCTGCTTCTGCAAGCTAGAAGAGTGAATCCTTATTGAACCACTAGCAATCTCTGCTCCATTTAAAATCAGATCATAAGAACGGGCTTTTATCTTGGATAAATCCCCTTTATCCAAATTAGGGATATCCTCTTCTCTAGGAGATGTAAATGGGTGATGGCAAGATTGCCATCGCCTCTCTATATTATCATATTCAAATAAAGGAAAATCAGTTATCCAGAGAAAGCGATAATCACCTTCTCCGATATCAGGTTTGTCCGTTCCATATTTCTCTATTGCCTCCCGGTGAGATAAACGTAAGAAAGGTATTTTTATTTTTACTCCTAAGCACTTAGAAAAAACATCAGCAATCATATTCTCGGTTAAAGAATAAATATCTTCTTCCTCGAGAAAAGACAACTCCATATCCAATTGGGTAAATTCTGGTTGCCGGTCTTTTCTTAAATCCTCATCACGAAAACAACGTACAATCTGGTAATATTTATCTATACCGCTAACCATTAAAATCTGTTTAAAAAGCTGCGGTGACTGAGGCAGGGCATAGAACTTATTTGGCTGCTGCCGGCAAGGAACCAGATAATCCCGGGCTCCTTCAGGTGTAGACTTGGTAAGAAAAGGAGTTTCTATCTCTAAAAACTCTTTGGTATTAAGGAAATCTCTAAAACCCTGGCTTAACTTATGGCGTAAGATTAATTTCTGATAAACCGGAGCTCTTCTTAAATCAAGATATCGATGCCTTAGACGGATTTCCTCGCCGACCTCTATAGTATCTTCAACATTAAAGGGTAGATCTTGCGCCCCACTTAAAATATCTAATTCTTGAGCTTCAATTTCAATAAGACCCGTAGAAATCTTAGGGTTCTCGGTCTTTTTTGGCCGATGGTTAACTACGCCCTTAATCTTTATTACATCCTCATTTCTTAACTTCTTTGCCAACTCATAAGTAGCTGCATTTGGTTTAGGCAAGAAGATTACCTGGGTAATACCATACCTATCTCTTAAATCAATAAAAATAAGTTTACCGTGATCGCGACGTGAAGCTACCCAACCACACAAGGTTACTTCTTTGCCTACCATTTTCTCTGCCAACTGGCCACAAGTATGTGTACGCAACATTTCTTTACTCCTTAGGTTTAAATCTAGCAAGAAAATTCTCTAACCTTATATCCTCTTGAGTTGAGTCTTGCATATTTTTTAGGACTAAATACCCAGTTTTATATTTATCCTCAGCTAAAAGCACAACATATTTTGCACCTTTTTTATGAGCAATTCGTAGCTGTGTTTTTAAAGACTTGTCGCAATAATCAAAATCGACGCTTATTCCTTTCTCTCTTAATTTATTTAGAAAATAAAAGCCTTCCTTAATCAATGATCTGTTGTCAACAGCGATAAAATAATCTAACTTCTGCTTTTTCTTTAATTCGCCTAGACTTAAAAGAATACGCTCCACTCCTAAGGCAAAGCCAATAGCCGGTTTGCTAGGACCTCCTAAAGATTCAACTAAATTATTATATCTTCCTCCGGCTCCAATTGTATCTTGAGAACCTAAACCTGGAGCAGTAATTTCAAAAACAGTATTAGTATAGTAATCAAGTCCGCGGACTAAAAAAGTACTGAGCTTGTAACCTATGCCTGAATCATCAAGTATTTTTAATACATCTTTAAATTCTTTCTTGCACGCATCACAAAGATAATTCTTCATCGGATTTGCAGCTTGAGTAACCCAAGTCCTGGCTATTGATTTACATTGATCCTTTTTACAATCCAAAACTCTTAAAGGGTTCTTATACGCCCTCCTATTACAATCCTCACAGAGATTATCTTTATCTTGCAAAACCCCTTCTTTAACAATTTTAGCAAACTTGTCTTTATCGGTTTTACACCCTAAAGAATTAATCCATAAAGTTTTATCTTTAATCCCTATTGCCTCTAATATTTTTAAACTTAAATTAATCATTTCAGCATCTAAATAAGCATTGTTTGAGCCTATAGCCTCGGCACCAATGTGATGAAATTGACGCAACCTCCCCTTCTGCGGCCTCTCACCCCTAAACATAGGGCCTATATAAAAAAACTTATGGAAATCACTTTTTTTATGGAGTGAATTTTGAAGGTAATACCTTATTACTTGAGCTGTTCCTTCAGGGCGAAGTACTATATCCTTGCCCTCAATCTTAAACATCTGTCGTTCGACAATATCAGTGGTCTCGCCTACACCTTTGATAAATAAATCCTTCTCCTCTAAAATAGGCAGGATGATTTCTTTATAGTTAAAAACTTTAAAAATACCTTTTGCCTTCTCGATTATCTCTCCAAAGGCCAGGCTCTCAGAGGGACTAAAGTCAGACATTCCACGAATACCAGAGTAAATTTTTCTCACTCTAACTTTCCTCCTGTTAATTTTAGGCAAGTTAACTTTAGGGGGAAGATAATGGGGTTCATCCTAAACAGATGAGGCTATTTTATCTGCTTCTTCATCTCCAGGCCAGGTTTAAAAGCAACGATGCGTCTCTCAGGAACAGGCACGACTTCGCCAGTTTTGGGGTTTCTGCCGATTCTCTTTTTTCTCTTCTTAACCTGGAATACCCCAAAATTCCTAAGTTCGATTCTTTTGCCAGCCTTTAAGGCCGCAAATATAGCATCAAATGTCCGTTGCACAACCTCTTTGACCACAACCTGTTTTATCCGGGTGTCCTGGCTAATCTTTAGAACTATATCTCTTTTTCTCATGGTTTAAGTCTATCACCCCCAAATTAAAGTGTCAAGGACAAGTTTCCCTCCCCTACCGCCGTGCCTATTTCTTTTAAAGCTTTCTCATTCAAAGCGATACAGAACTTACTACCGGTCTTTATCTTCACTCCTTTGAGCTTAGAATTCTTGAAGGAAAAGAAGACTGGAGTCTGCCCTTTATGGTTAAGAAAAAGACTTTTTAAGTTATTTAACGAAATACCGTTATTCTCTAAAGAGACATTTACGCTCTTAATATAATCGGTAACCTTCTCTACCGGAATAACCTGGGAAACTAATATCTTGGGAACTTTATCTTTAGCTTCAACTTTTCCTTTTATCACTAGTACAGTTTTCTCCCGAAGATAGAATGCGCACTCATCAAAGAGACGCGGAAAAACAAAAGCTTCAATACTAGCAGTCTCATCCTCTAGCTTTAAGATTGCCATTCGCTCACCTTTTCTACGAGTAGTGATATTTTTTACCTTCTCTACTACTCCACAAATCATAACATCTCCACCTCGCGGATGTTCCCAGAGACGAATTATTTTCTCGCGTTGTAAGTAGTTGACCAAGCTAGAGTAAGAACTTAAAGGATGACCGGTTAAATATATTCCTAAAAGAGACTTCTCGAAATTTAATATCTGTAGAAGTGGCCACTCTTCAATGTCAGGAATACTCTCATCAACCGCAGCTGTGAAGAGCCTTAATTGAGACGGGTCTTCTTTTTTTGCGCTTTTATTTAATATTTTATCTAGAAGAGCTACCATTTGAGCGCGCCGAAGGTTAAAGCTATCCATTGCCCCGGACTTTACAAGACTTTCAATGACCTTCTTGTTCACTACCCGTGAATCTACCCGTCGAGAAAAATCAAAAACACTCTCAAACTTAGCCTCTTTTCTGGTTTCAATAATATTTTCCAAAGCAGCTTTACCTACATTTTTAATAGCCATCAATCCGAACCGTATGTTCCGATCATCAGTCACTGTAAAGTTAGTAAAACTGGTATTTATGTCCGGAGGAAGAACCTTAATCTTCATCCGGCTCGATTCATTAACATACTCTACAACTTTATCAGTATTATTACGCTCACTAGTTAGGAGAGCAGCCATAAACTCTACCGGATAATTAGATTTTAAATATGCTGTGCGGTAAGAGATTAGGGCATAAGCGGCGCTATGGCTCCGATTGAAGCCGTAACCCGAAAAATAATCAATTAACTCAAATATTCGACTAGCGACATTGGTTGGGATATTGTTCTTGTGGCAACCTTCTAAAAACAAATGTCTCTGCTCCTCCATGATCTCAGGAATCTTCTTTCCGATAGATTTTCTTAATAAATCGGCTCGAGCCATATCAAAACCAGCCAGTTCAGCAACTATCTGCATAATCTGTTCCTGATAGAGAATTATTCCATAGGTCTTCTTTAAAATCGACTCTAATTTGGGATGGATATAGGAGATGCTCTTCTTGCCCTGCTTCCGGTTAATAAAATCATCAACCATGCCACTACCTAAGGGACCGGGACGATAAAGAGCTAAAACAGCAATTAAATCCTCAAACTTAGTAGGATTTATCTTCTTCAAAATATCCCGCATCCCTCTACTTTCCAATTGAAAAACGCCGATAGTATTACCTTTGGCTAAGAGAGAAAAGGTCTTTCTATCATTAAGAGGAATTGTGGTAATATCTAAATCTACTTCCTTGGTCCTCTTGATAATCTTTACGGTCTCATCTATTACAGTAAGAGTCTTTAAGCCTAAGAAATCCATCTTAAGCAGGCCGGTCTTCTCTAAAGACCCCATATCAAAACCAGTAACTGCTTCACCCTCAGCACCTCTGATCAAAGGAACTCTATCTATAAGTGGTTTATCGGAGATAACTACTCCGGCAGCATGAGTAGAAGCATGACGGGAAAGCCCTTCTAGCTGCATAGCTACATCAATAAGGCGCTTAACCCTATTATCAGAATCATAAATGTCAGTTAGTTCCGGATTCATAGATAAAGCCCGCTTTAAATCAATATGGTGTCCAGCACCATAAGGAATCATTTTGGCGATTCTGTCTACCTCAGCATAGCTAAAGTCCATAACCCTACCAACATCCCTGATAACTGCCCGGGCTAACATTGTTCCAAAGGTAATTATCTGAGCAACATTGTCCTTGCCATACCTCTTAGCCACATACTCTAAAACCTCAGCTCGTTTTTCATAACAGAAGTCAATATCAATATCAGGCATGGAGATGCGTGCCGGGTTTAAGAACCTTTCAAAGAGAAGATCATAATTTAACGGATCTACATCAGTAATATGAAGGATATAACTAACAATACTTCCAGCAGCACTTCCTCGACCCGGGCCTACCGGGATATGATTCTCTTTAGCGAATTTTACTAAGTCCCAAATTATTAAGAAGTAACTAGAAAAGCCGGTTTTTTTAATCGTATCTAACTCATACTCTAGCCTTTCGATAACAGCTTTACTTGCCTTAGGATACCGGCTTTTTAAATTTTCCTGGCAGATACTTCGCAAATAATCATCGTCATTTATCTCTTTAGGTAAAGGAAAGTGCGGCAGGTGCATTTGGGAAAAATCCATGGTAAGATTACACTTCTGAGTAATCTCAATAGTACTCCTTAAACTCTGGGGGATTTCTTTAAAAATCTCCTTCATCTCCTCGGGAGTACGAAAATAAAAAGAATCACTATTGAATTTAAAACGATTAGGGTCAGTAAGGGTAGTTTGAGTCTGAATAGCTAATAAGGCCTCATGAGCAAATGATTCTTCTTTTTCTAGATAGTGGATATCATTAGTAGCAACCAGGGGAATATCTAAGTCTTTTGAGATTCTAACTAGTTGGGTATTTACTACTCTCTGCTCATCTAAGCCGTTCTCCATAACCTCGAGATAGAAATTTCCCTTACCAAAGATATTTAAATAATCATCGGCTAACTTAGCAGCCTTGTTTACATTCCCGGAAATGATTGCTGAAGGGATTTCTCCCTTAAGGCAGGCACTAGAAGCAATCAACCCTTTGCTTAAGTTCCTGAGAAGCTCTTTATCCACTCGCGGTTTATAATAGAAACCTTCTAAGTGAGCTAAGCTAACCAGCTTAATAAGATTAGCATATCCTTGCTGATCCTTAGCTAAAAGAATAAGGTGATGGTTGTTATCGCCATTGGGTTTATAATCTCTATCAAAACGTGAACCTGCGGCTACATAAACCTCACAGCCAATGATTGGTTTT
>CAZPYY010000006.1:0-31531 GCA_964590995.1 uncultured Planctomycetia bacterium
GCAAAGGTTATTGCTGCTAATTATCCGGGCACAACCGTTGAGTTTGCTAAAGGCTCGATGAAATTCCCCAATATAGAAGCAGAAGTAATTGATGCTCCGGGAACTTATAGCTTGGAGCCTACTTCTAGGGCTGAAGAGGTAGCCACCAACCTTATTGATGATGCTGACTTAATTATTAATGTCATTGATGCTACTAACCTAGAACGCAATCTATATTTGACCTTAGAATTAATTCGTAAAACAAACACGCCTTTATTAGTAGTCTTAAATATGTGGGATGAGACCAAGCATAAGGGCATTGAGATAGATGGAGAGAAGCTAGAGCACTCCTTAGATGTTCCAGTAGTAACTACCTGTGCTCTTACCGGAGAAGGGGTTAAGGAGTTAGTTCAGAGAATAGATGAAGCTAAGGTCTCTTCCTTAAAGGACTTGAAAGACCCGATCTGGTTTGAAATCGGAGAGGTAGTAGAAAAGGTTCAGAAACTTTCCCACAGGCATCATACCCCTTTAGATATACTTCAAGATTTAAGCATAAAACCACCGTTTTCTCTCCTTATTGCAGCGGCAGTAGTATTTTTCTCCTTTTCAATAATCAGATTTATCGGCGAAGGATTGATTAATTATATTTTTGACCCTTTCTTTGAGAATTTTTACTCTCCAATAATGATAAAACTAAGCAGTTTTCTGGGAGAGGGCAGTTTCCTGCATTCTATCCTTATCGGAGATTTGATAGGCGGAGGAGTGGATTACGGAGTTTCTTTTGGCCTCCTCACTACCGGGTTTTATATTCCGATCGCTGTAGTATTACCTTATATTTTCAGTTTTTATCTTATCTTAGGGTTATTGGAAGATTGGGGCTACCTACCGCGTTTAGCAGTCTTAGGAGACAGACTATTTCATAAATTAGGACTTCACGGTTATGCAATTATCCCGATGATTTTAGGTTTAGGCTGTAATGTACCGGGTGCCTTAGCTAGCCGGTTGTTTGAAGCCAGAAGAGAAAAATTCATTACTGCAACTTTGCTGGCAATTGCTGTTCCTTGCATGGCTCAAACCGCAATGATAATTAATCTTCTCGGTAGGTTTGGCGGCCAATATATATTGATGGTATTTTCAATTATTTTCTGTTTATGGTTAGTTTTAGGTAGAATCATGAATGTATTTATAAGAGGTCAGAGTCCAGAGATATTAATTGAGATTCCACCTTATCGGAAGCCCCACTTAAAGAGCATTTTAAAGAAACTGTGGATGAGAATAAATTGGTTTTTAAACGAAGCCTTTCCCCTGGTGCTTTTAGGAATCCTGATTGTGAATATTCTCTACTTTTTAAAAATTGTTAATTTTCTAGGCGGTATTTTTTCTCCAATAATAACTAAACTCTGGGGCCTTCCTCAGGAGACAATAGGGGCATTAGTTATTGGATTTTTGCGAAAAGACGTTGCAGTGGGAATGTTGCGGCCGCTTAATTTATCCTTAAGACAGCTTATCATCGGAGCAACGATTCTGGCTATATATTTTCCTTGTGTGGCAACATTTATGGTTTTAATTAAAGAGCTGGGAATTAAAGATATGCTAAAATCAACCCTAATCATGCTCCTTACCGCTACTTTAGTAGGTTTTGCTTTAAACAATATCCTTCCCCTTATGGGAATATAGGATAAGTAAATAGGAGGAGATAAATGCAGATAAAAACAGAGGTAAAATTCTTAGAAAAAGATAAGTTTGAAGTTAGAGCGGTATCTTCGGCAACGACAATCTATGTTGATAAGAAAGAACCAGATAGTACTCCTTCCGGGCCAAATCCTTTAGAACTGTTTCTTTCATCCTTGGCTTCTTGCACAGGAGTTTTTGCCAAAAAGTACTTAGAACGCCACAATTTGGAGTTTAAAGAGCTTAAAATAGAGGCTGAAGCAGAGTTTACCACTGAGGCTCCGATGAGATTAACTAAGATAAAGGCCAAGGTTTATACTGACGCTGATTTAGGGGATAAAAGGGAAGTTTTTCTAAGATTCATCGCCGGCTGCCCGATTCACAATACCATTCTTCATGCTAACAAGATAGATATAGAACTAGGCTAGGAGGGAAGAGCCGTCACAATTAGCAGTATTTAGATTATTAAATCCTTCCCGGCAGCTAGAGAATTTTAATCCTTGGCCAAGAGTAATTTCTCTCACCCTTTTTATTAAATCCTTCCTTAAAGTTTTCGGCAGGTAAGTATAGCCACCTTTTTTCTCTCCTTGTTTAAGATAGAGCTTCTGCCATAACTCTTTATATTCGGGAAAATTAGCAGTCATTCTTTTAAAGTTATCAGATTTTACCTTATAAGTAGAGGTAATAATTTGTTTTGCTCCTGATATTTTAATTTCCCTTATTGTTTCTTCAATCTCTTCTGTGTTTAAAGGATAAATTAAAGGGTCAAAACGAACAGCTACTGGTAGGTATGATGAGAGTTCTTTTATTGCCTTTAATCTCTCTTGGGGATTGCAAGGATAAGGTTCTAATTTTTTTGCTAGTTCTTTATCAAGGGTGGTGAGGGATATGCTAACTAATATTTTTTTAAAATCCTTTAATATATCTAAATCCCTTAAGATTAGAGAGGACTTTGTGACGATATTTAGACTTAAGTCATATTCTTCTATTATCTTTAAAGCAGCTCGAGTTAATTTTAATTCTTGCTCTAGAGGAAGATAAGGGTCAGAAGAGTTAGCCATAGCGATTAGAGAACCTTTAGGGACTTTCTTAATCTCTTTTTCTAATCTTTTCAAGAAGTCTTTTTTCTTCCGTGGTTGAGAAAACCTTCTTATATATGATGAGGCATAACAATAGAGGCAACCATAGGAGCATCCAGTATAAGCTGATAAGCTATATTTAGTGGGGCAGGTACATAAATTACCTTTCCAAGGGTCAAATCCGGTAATTAAGCTCATATCTTCCCTCATTTTAGATAAATAGGGAGGCAAGTCAATGGTTTCCTAGAATTTGAATTTTGTGCTATAATTAGGCGAAGAAAAGGGGGTGGGTTATGATAGCTAAGATCATTGGGCTAATTTGGATTGTCTGGGGTATTTTAATTCTTATTAAGCCGGAAATCTTACGGAAGAAGTTGCAGACAAAAGGGAGCAAAAAGCTAAAAAAGAACTTATTTTTGCTGACATTATTTCTTTCAATTACTTTAATTATAGCTTCTTTTAAAGCCAGTGGTTTATTGCCTAAGACACTACTGGTTATGGGTATTTTAGGTATATTCAAGGCTTTTATTTTCCTTAAATCTAAGGCTTCTGATAAGCTGATAGCATTTTCAAGCAGCCTTCCTTTGACTGTTTATCGAGCCGGAGGGTCACTTTATATTGTTATTGGCCTGAGTATAATGAAATTTCTCTAAAATTTTACTATCCAGATTTTAACCTTTTTATCTAAAGCTATTTGTGGTATTATAAAATTTACCTAAAATAGGTATTTCAGCGTATGAGCAGCAAATATTCTTTTAAATCTGTTATTTTCGACCTAGATGGCGTAATTACTAAGACTGCTCTTGTCCATGCAGCAGCCTGGAAAGAGGCTTTTGATGAGTATTTACGCTTACGAGAGAAGAGGGATAAAGAGCCTTTTCATGAATTTACCCACCAAAATGATTACCTTCCTTATGTTGACGGGAAACCTCGCTACAAAGGCGTACAAAGTTTCTTGGAGTCAAGAGGCATTAATATTCCTTATGGAGAACCAACCGATTCTCCGGATGCCGAGACTATTTGCGGTATAGGTAATAAGAAGAATGCAAAATTTTGTCAGGTCTTAAGAGCTAAGGGGGTCCAGATTTATCCTTCAACTATTGAGTTAATCAAATCCCTAGAGGCTGCCGGTGTAAAAATAGGAGTAGCTTCTTCTTCAAAAAACTGCAAAGAGATTTTAGAAGTCGCTAAAATTGAAAATTTCTTTAAGACAAGAGTGGATGGTCTAGTCTCTGCCAAGACGGGTCTTAAGGGAAAGCCTGAAGGAGATATCTTTGTAACAGCAGCTTTTAATCTTGGAACCATACCAGCTGAGTCGATAGTTGTTGAAGATGCATCTTCGGGGGTAGCAGCTGGGCGAAATGGTGGTTTCGGTCTAGTCATTGGTCTAGCCAGAGAGAATAACCAGAAAGAATTACTTGAGAACGGAGCTGATCTGGTAGTTACTGACCTATCAGAGATAAGCTTAGAGTTGATTGAGCAGTGGTTTCATAAAAAGCCTCGGGATTTACTCCAAAGCTGGGATAAGGAGAGCCAGATATTAGAATCTTTAGAGGGTAAGGAGAAAGAGACAGGAGCGATTATCAATCCTTCTTATCTGGGTAGCGGAAAATCCCACCTCTTTAGTGGGAAGAAAATAGCTTTCTTCTTAGATTATGACGGAACCTTAACGCCAATAGTTTCACGTCCGGAGCTAGCAGTGATTTCTAGCCAGATGCAGGATATTGTAAAGAAATTATCCCAAAAATATACTACTGCGATTGTAAGCGGGAGAATGAGAGAGGATGTTGAGAAACTTGTCGGTATCCCAGGATTAATCTATGCTGGGAGTCACGGCTTTGATATTAAGGGTCCGCAAGTTTCAATGGTTGAGCCTCAGGCAGAAAAAACAATCTCTTTGATTTCTCAGATAATCGAGATATTGAAGAAGAAATTATCAGATTCCGAAGGCATAATAATAGAGGAGAAGAAGTTTAGCGTAGCTGTGCATTACCGCTTAGCTGAAGAAAAAGAGGTCCCCAGAGTAAAAACTTTAGTCCAAGAAATAATCCAAGAGAATAAGTCTTTACGTTTGATGAAGGGGAAAAAAGTCTTTGAGATTCTTCCAGCTATAGATTGGAATAAAGGTAAGGCTGTAAAGTGGGTAATGAGTGCCTTAGAAATTAACTGGGAAGATTTTTCTGTAGTTTATATAGGGGATGACATAACCGATGAGGATGCTTTCAGGGTAGTTTCTACTCGCGGAACGAGTATCCTGGTTTCGGATAAATCCAAAGCTTCGGCAGCTGATTTTGTGTTGTCTTCGCCAAAAGAGGTAAAGGAATTATTTGAAAGAGTCCTCACAACTACTTAAGAGCACTAATATTGAAACCTCACCTCCTTGGACAATAGTCTATGAGAGGTTTGAGCCGGCTGAAGAAGCCTTAAGGGAAACGCTCTGCACATTAGGCAATGGTTACTTTGCAACCCGAGGCGCTGTCTCTGAATCAGTAACTTCCAAGATCCATTATCCAGGAACCTATATTGCCGGACTCTACAATCGCTTAGCAACTCATATAGCCGGAAGGACAGTTGTTAATGAAGATTTGGTAAATTGCCCTAATTGGGTCTTCTTGACCTTTAAGATTGGCGATAGTGAGTGGTTTTACCCTTCAATGACCAGGATACTCTCCTTTAAACAGAAACTCGATATGCGAAAAGGCATATTGAGCAGGAAAATTCGTTTTCAGAATCGAAAGGGACATAAGACTTTTGTTGAGATGAATAGGGTTGTGCATATGGACAATCCTCATTGTGGGGCTTTTGAATATATTATTATTCCCGAAAATTACAACGAATGGGTTACTGTAAGGACAATGCTCGATGGCACTGTGCTTAACGCCGGTGTAGAGAGGTATCGTCAGCTTAACTCTAAGCATTGGAAAGCTTCTTCTTTGGGTAGTTTTGAGAGAAACGGGATATTTCTTTCAATGAAGACTAGCCGTTCAAAGATTGAGGTTGCTGAAGCTGCCAAGACTCGCGTTTTTGCTTCTGAACGAGAGATAAAACCCGGCATTCGGCATCTTATGAAAGGAAAAGAAAGGATTGGCCAAGAGTTTAAATTTTTTGCTCGGGCAAGATCTTCCTATCGAATTGAAAAAATAGTTTCAATTTATACATCAAAGGATGAGGGTATTAGCGACCCAGTCTCAAGTTCAATTGCTGCTTTGAAAAAACCACTTCGTTTTAAGAAACTGCTTAAAACTCATCAGAGGAGGTGGGAGGAGCTTTGGAAAAAGTTCGATATAAAAATTGAAGGCCATACCTTCTCACAGCGGATACTACGTTTTCATATCTTTCATCTCCTTCAAACCGCTTCTTTGCATAATATAAAGATTGATGCTGGCCTTCCGGCCAGAGGCTTACACGGCGAAGCTTATCGCGGGCACATATTCTGGGATGAGATTTTTACCATGCATTTGTATGATTTACACCTTCCTGATATTGCTAAAGCCTTACTTCTTTATCGGTATAGGCGTCTTCCTAAAGCCAGAGAGTATGCTAAGGGAGAAGGCTATAAGGGTGCGATGTTCCCTTGGCAGAGTGGTTCTTCAGGTAAAGAAGAGACCCAAACAGTTCACTTAAACCCTCTTTCCGGCGAGTGGGGTCCTGACTATAGCCATCGCCAGAGGCATATCTCTTTTGCGATTGTTTACAATGCTTGGCAGCATTGGAAAAGAACCGGTGATTTTGGCTTTTTAGTCCGTTATGGAGCTGAGCTGATTCTTTCAATCGCCCGTTTTTGGGGAAGTCTGGTAAGGTATGATTCAAGTGATGGAAGGTACCATACCAAGGGTATTATGGGACCAGATGAGTTCCATGAAAAACTTCCCGGCTCATCGAAGCCAGGATTAAAAGACAATGCTTATACTAATTTTATGGTTGTTTGGACCTTGCTTAGAGCCCAAGAAGTTATTCGTCTTTTACCTGAAGGCAGTAAGAGACGAATCATGGAGAAGATAAAGTTAGAGCAGAAAGAGCTTTCACGCTGGGACAGGATTGCTCATAAGATGAGGGTAATAATAAGTGATAAAGGCATCATAGGCCAATTCGAGGGTTATTTTGATTTAAAAGAATTAGATTGGCAGGGCTACAAAAGCGAGTATGAGAATATCCAGAGGCTGGATAGAATCTTAAAGGCTGAGGGTGAATCGCCGGATGCATATAAGGTTTCAAAGCAGGCTGATGTACTTATGATATTTTACCTTCTACCTCTTTTTGAGATAGAAGCGATTTTTAAAAGATTAGGTTATAATCTTGACAAAGATACCTTAAGAAAAAATTATAATTATTACGTTAGAAGGACTTCTCATGGTTCAACAATGAGTAAGGTTACTCATTGTTTTATTGCTTTAGCTTTAGGCAAGCCTAAAAGAGCCTGGGAGGGATTCTTAGATGTTCTTGAATCAGATATTTATGATACTCAGGGCGGAACTACACCTGAGGGTATTCATGTCGGAGTTATGGGTGGTTCTATCGATATAGCCATACGGGGTTTTGCCGGGGTGCGTATTGCTGAGGACAAAATTATTATTGAACCCCGGCTGCCCGTGAGGTGGCGTAGCATGAAATTCGGATTTGTCTATAAAGGAATATGGATCTCCTTAATAATTACTAAGCATCAGGTATCAGTCCTGGTCCAAGGCCAAATTACTATCCCTATAGAAATCAATGGTAAGGCTTATTACCCTCTTCTAGATAAGGTTTTAAAGGTTCCTTTCCGAAGAAAGCGCGTCAAATAATCCTTTTTTAACTATTTTTTTCGCTTTTGGAAGATTTTTCTTTATGCTATAATAAGGTTTCAAAATTCTATAATATAGGTATATTATATAAAAGAGAGGTTAAGAATGGCTAAGATTTCTAAAAAGATCAGTTGGGAGATAGCGAAAACAATATTCTTTCCGATAGTTCTCTTTCTACTATTTTTAAGTGCTTATGCATTTTATCAAGTAAGAATCGCTTCCTATATATCGGTTCAACTACAGGAAGATTTAAAAAAGTATCTTCTGACCATAGTGATTATTATAATAGGTTTTATTATCCAAAGGGTTATTGGCGGAGTCTCAGCGTGGTATAAGGAGAATATTGCTTCTAAGACACCTACCAGCCTGGATGATGAGTTGATCCCTATTGCCAGACGGCTATTAAAAGTTGCAGTTTGGATTGTTGCGCTTTTAGTTATTTTGCCTCTTTATGGAATCAATATAAGTGCCTTAATTACTACTTTAGGAGTAAGTTCCTTAGCGATTGCCCTAGCTGCCCAAGATACCATTGCTAATATTATTTCCGGATTTATGATTATGATTGATAGGCCTTTTAGAATAGGTGATAGAGTTAAGATTCCTTCAGGAGAAGTGGTGGATGTTTTAGAGATCGGAGTAAGGCGTTCAAAGTTCTTATCTCAAGAGAAAGCAATAGTAATTGTACCTAATTTAGAGTTAAGTAAAAGCAAAATTATCAATTACACTTATGGGGAAGAGAGGCATGCCAAAGACTAAAGACATTTATTCTAACTATATCAATGATGAGCTCTGGTTGATAAAGGAGACAGGATGGGTAAGGGGGTTTCAGGGCACAGGAGAATCCCAGTTTTCCTTGGGCAACGGCTATTTAGGCACAAGAGGTATTTATGAGGAGATACCTTATGATTGCGCACCGGGAACCTACATCGCTGGAGTGTACGACAAGATGGCTGCTCAAGTTTCTGAGATGGTCAATTTTCCCAATCCAATTAACTTTAAATTTGCCGTTGGTGGCGAGAAGCTTGGCTTGATTGCAATGGATACTCTTGATCATAAGAGAACTCTTAACATGAAAAAGGCTGTCTTAGCAAGACATACTATATATAAGGACAGTAAAAATAGATGTTATGATTATCAGTCAGTAAGATTCATCTCCAGACACGATAAAAACATAGGAGTTATGCAAATAGCATTAACCCCTCTAGATGCTGCTTGTGTATTAGATGTAAATACCGGTATAGATACCTCTGTTTCTAATGCTGGAATTTTAACTGAGGGCCGGAAAAAACATTTTCGGCTTAAAGAACTAGGTCAACACAAAGGAGCCGGTTTTCTCGTTCAGGAAACCTTTGAGAAGAAATACACGGTAATATATTGGGCCGGGTTTTACTATCATATCAACAATAAAAAGGTATTGTCTAAGGATAATATATTTAGTCTTAAACTTAAGAAGAACCAGACAGCGGTATTCACTAAAGTATTTTGCATAAAACATTATCCTCAGAAGAGCAGTCACGCAGCCCAAAAAAGAGAAGCGTTTAATATATTTCACAAGGCATTTAAGAGTGATTTTTCAACTCTCCTTAAAAACCATATTGATGCCTGGGATAAATTATGGAAGAAGGCTGATGTTGTTATTGAGGGGACAGCTAATATTCAGCAGAATATGCGTTTTAATATTTATCATATGCTTAGTTGTCTTCATTGTGATAATGGTTTCTCAAGTATTGGTGCAAGAACTTTAAGCGGCGAAGGATATCGCGGACATATATTTTGGGATGCAGAGATTTTTCTCTTACCCTTTTATCTCTTCACTTTTCCTAAGGCAGCAAAGAATATGCTTCTTTATCGCTACCGCAGACTGGAAGAATCAAGAAAAATTGCTAAGGGAAATGGTTATAAAGGTGTGCAATTTGCCTGGGAGTCAGCAGGTACCGGAGAAGAAGAGACTCCAACCTGGGCCATAGATATTGACCGGACAATCATCAAGATACACACCCATCAGATGGAGCATCATTTAACTGCTGATATTGCTTATGCTATTAACAAGTATTATATAGCTACTGGTGATGATAAATTTATGCAAGATGCTGGCTATGAAATGCTTATAGAGACAGCAAGATTCTGGACTTCGCGCGTCCAATACAATAAGAAAAACGATAAATATGAGATCAAACGGGTTATTGGCCCTGATGAGTTTCACATTGGGGTAGATAATAATGCTTTTACTAATATGATGGCCAAGTGGAATTTATTTGTTGTAGCTAAGATGCTAGAGCGGTTAAAGAAAAAAGCTAAAGTTTACAATAAGATAAGTAAGAAATTAGATTTAAAAGATAAGGAGATAAAGTCCTGGAAGCGAATCGCTTCCAGGATAATTACTCGGATTAGCAGGAAAAACATCATTGAGCAATTTGATGGTTTTTTTAAATTAAAAAAAGTTGCTCTTAATAGAACCGATGAGAACGGGATACCTCTTATACCTGCAAAGATAAAGGCAAAAAATTTAGGTAAGACTCAAATAGTAAAGCAGGCAGATGTCTTAATGCTTATTTATCTACTCAATGATATATTCAGCGCAAAGACAAAGCTTGCTAATTATGATTTTTATATCTCTCGCACGGTGCATAAATCTTCTCTAAGCGCTTCTATACATGCTTTTGTTGCTTCTGAGGCCGGGGATCTGCATAGAGCCTATAACCTCTTCAATGTTTCTATGCGCACAGACATAAGTAATCTTTACGGAAATACTGCTGAAGGGGTCCATGCCGCATCTTTGGGAGGAACTTGGCAGGCTTTGGTCTTTGGTTTTGGCGGGGTTGCAATTAGAAGGAGTGAACTATTTATAAATCCTCGTATGCCCTGTTCTTGGCGCAGGCTTAAATTTTCCTTAAGTTGGCGAGACAGCTTAGTCAAATTACAATTAACTAACGATATCATAAAGATAAAAGTATCTTGTTCTAAACACAAAAAGATAAAAATAGGCATTTTTGATAAGTTAAGGATTCTTAAAACTAACAAAACCTATATTTTTAAAAGGCATATCCATGGAGCGGTAAAGGAGGCCTATTACTAATGCTGAGAAATAGTTTGAGTATTGCTCATTTTCACTGGGGGTTTCCTCCGATAATTGGCGGAGTAGAGACTCATCTTACTATACTCTTGCCTCAACTAGTAAAATTAGGGCATAAGGTCAGCTTGCTTACTGGTTCAGTCGAGGGCTTAAGCGGAAGATGCAAGTATGAGGGGGCTGAGATTTACCGAACTCCGATTATGGATTTAAACTGGCTTTACAAACGGGGTTTAAGCGGTTTAGAAGAAGAGATTGCAGAAACTTTCGCTTCTTTCTTAAAGGATAGCCACCCTGATATTGTTCATGTCCACAATATGCATTATTTTAGTCAAATTCATGTCAAGACCTTAGAGGATCTGAGCAGGAAAAGAGGAATCCCTTTTGTTCTTACCGCTCATAATGTCTGGGATGATATTCTCTTTTTGGAGCTGACCCATAGGATAGATTGGTCTCAGATTATTGCTGTAAGTCACTTTATAAAGAAGGAAATTATCGGTATCGGCATAGATGATAAGAAGATTACTGTTGTCCATCACGGGGTAGATCAGGATAGGTTTACTCCCGGGGTAGATACAAAAGCAATATTAACTAAGTACCCCCAGCTTAAGGGCAAGAAAATAATATTTCATCCGGCTCGGATTGGTTTAGCTAAGGGTTGTGATTTCAGCATTAAAGCTATGAACATAGTAAGACAGAAGGACCCTAATGCTATATTGGTTCTAGCCGGTTCGAAAAATATTATTGATTGGGAAGGCACCCAGCAGAAAGACATTGCTTATTTGGTGGATTTGATAAAACACTTTGGTATGGACGATAATGTTTTGATAGATATGTACACCCTAGATGAGATAAAAGAATTATACGAGGCAAGTGATATCTGTCTTTACCCCTCTTCTGCACCTGAGCCTTTTGGATTAACCATGCTTGAGGCTATGTCGATGGCCAAGCCGATGATTGTTACTAACATGGGTGGGATGCCCGAGATTATTAAGGACGGAATTAATGGCTTTGTTGTTCCGGTGAGGGATTTTGAGGCCATGGCAGCAAAGATATGTCAATTATTAGAAGATGTAAAGCTCAAAGAAAGGTTTGGCTATACCGGGAGGCAGATGGTTGAGTCTCAATATACAAAAGAAAAAGTAACCCAGGAGACCTTGGGGGTTTATAAAAAAGTACTGGGTATTTAGGTAGGGCGTTAGAATGACTAAAGATTATTCCAATTCTTTAAAGGAGAGATTAAGTAAAGAGAGCTTTGAGAAGCTTTCTGTCTTAGAGAATCCTAAGGTTATTGACTTTGTTGGAGAGTATGTAGAGCTTTGTAACCCGAAGTCGGTTTTTGTCTGTACAGATACTCTTCAGGACTCAGCTTACATAAGAGAAAAAGCTATAGAATTGGGCGAAGAGAAGAGTTTAAGAATCAAAGGCCATACAATTCACTTTGACGGTCCTCTTGATCAAGCCCGAGACAAAAAGAATACTAAATATCTTGTCTCTAAAGACCTAAAAGGACAAGGCTATTTAAATAGTCTTGACCGTGATCAGGGGACGAATGAGGTAAGAGGTATATTAAAGGATATTATGAAGGGCAAAGAGATGTTTGTATGTTTCTTCTGCCTTGGTCCTGCTGACTCTGAATTTTCGGTTTTAGCAGTGCAAATTACCGACTCCTCTTACGTAGCTCACTCCGAAGATATCCTTTATCGGCCAGGTTATGAACAGCTGAAAAAAAACAAAGGCCAAGGAGAATTCTTCTCCTTTGTACATTCTGCTGGAGAATTAGAGAATAATGTAAGTAAAAATGTAGATAAACGAAGAGTTTATATTGATTTAGAGAATAATTTAGTCTACAGTGTAAATACTCAATACGCCGGCAATACTGTAGGTTTGAAAAAGCTTTCCCTAAGGCTTGCTATAAGGAAAGCTTATCAAGAAGGTTGGCTTGCTGAGCATATGTTTGTAATGAATGTTTCCGGGCAAGACGGTAAAAAGGCTTATTTTTGCGGAGCTTATCCTAGTATGTGCGGTAAAACTTCCACAGCCATGCTTCAGGGTGAGTCTATCATCGGAGATGATATAGCTTATTTGCGGGCAAAAGACGGTAAGGCTTATGCCGTAAATGTAGAAAGGGGCATTTTTGGTATTATAAAAGATGTAAATCCTAAAGATGACCCAGTACTATTCGAATCTTTGACTAAAGAAGGGGAGGTTATCTTTTCTAATATTTTAATCGATAAAGATAAAGGAGCCTTTTGGATTGGCAAGAGCAAGGAGGTTCTCCCCAAGGGGATTAATTACTCGGGAACTTGGGAACCGGGAAAGACTGATGATGAAGGAGGAGAAATATTGCCATCCCATAAGAATGCTCGTTATACTATAAGATTAAAAGATTTAAAAAATGTAGATGAGAATCTAGAGAACCCTGAAGGGATAGAGATCAGAGGGTTAATTTACGGCGGGAGAGATTCTGATACCTCTGTTCCCATAGAGCAAGCTCTATCCTGCCGGCAGGGGATTATTACTAAGGCGGCAAGCTTGGAGTCAGAGACAACAGCTGCTACTTTAGGCAAGGAAGGAGTAAGAGTTTTTAATCCTATGTCTAATATGGATTTCTTATCCATTCCTCCGGGAAAGTATATAGAGATGAATTTAAGATTCGCTGAAAAGCTAGATAACCCACCGCTAATATTCTCAGTCAACTACTTCTTAAGAGGTAAAAACGGAGGGTTTTTAAACGGAATCCAGGATAAACGGGTCTGGCTTAAATGGATGAGACTGCGGGCAGAAGCAAAAGTAAAAGCTTTGTTGGCACCGACAGGGTTAATACCTGAGTACCAAGATTTAAAGAGATTATTCAAAGAAGTTTTAGGTAAGGATTATGGTGAGGCTGAGTATGTTGAGCAGTTTACCATAAGGATTCCCGAGAACTTAGCGAAGATAGAGAGAATTAAAAATATTTATAAAAAATTAGAAGATATTCCGGCTTGTTTGTTTACTGAGTTAGATGCTCAAGAGTCTCGTCTCGAAGAGGCTCGGAAGAAGAGTGGTGATTATATTAATCCTAATGACTTGTCCGCCGAAGGCCTTGGCGTAGGCGGATCTAACTTGTGAGGTGTGGTTATGAGTAATGATTTAGAGCTAAAAGAGCTGAAGCTATTTAAAAAAGGAAAGGTAAGAAATGTTTATGATTTAGGCCAGCAGCTGTTAATGGTTGCTACTGATAGAATATCTTGCTTTGATTTTATCTTAGCTACACCAATTCCTGATAAAGGAAAAATTCTAACTCAAGTTTCTTTATTTTGGTTCTCATTCTTAAAAGACATAGTAGAGAACCATCTTATCTCAACAAACCCGGAAGACTTACCGGATTCAGTTAGAGATAAGGATAAGTTAAAAGGACGCTTTATGATTACTAAGAAGTGTGAAGTTATACCTTTTGAGTGTGTAATAAGAGGGTATCTCTCTGGTTCAGGGTGGAAAGAATACAAGGCTAAACAAAGCGTTTGCGGTCTGGAGTTGCCAGCCGGCCTAAAAGAGTCAAGCAAGTTAACCGAACCTATTTTTACTCCGGCTACTAAAGCTGAAACCGGACACGACGAGAATATAAGTTTCCATTATATGAAAAATGCTATCGGAGAAGACTTGGCTAACAGAATAAAAAATACCAGTATTGCTATTTACAACAAAGCTGCTGGGTATGCCAAGAGCAAAGGCGTGATTATTGCTGATACCAAGTTTGAGTTTGGTATCTATAAAGATAAGCTTATCTTAGTTGATGAAGTCTTAACTCCGGATTCGTCTCGTTTCTGGCCCAAGGACGATTATGAGCCCGGAAGGCCGCAAGCAAGTTTTGATAAGCAATTCGTCCGTGATTACTTGGAGTCATCTGGTTGGGATAAAACCCCCCCTGCTCCCACTTTGCCTATTACGGTGGTATCTAAGACCCAAGAGAAGTACAAGCAAGTTTTGAAGATACTTACTGGTACTGATTTTGCCGAATAGTATTGACAATTATTAAATATATAGTATTTTATAATATCATCCTATATTTATATAATATTACCAAGAGTTAAGTAAAAAGAAACAGGAATAATGGAGATAGCAGTCTGCATAAAACAAGTTCCCGATACTACAGAGGTAAAGATTAACCCTGAGACTAATACCTTAATAAGGGAAGGGGTTGAGTCCATGATTAATCCTTTTGATATGTATGCTATCGAGGAAGCAGTAAGATTAAAAGAGCGTTTTGGCGGTCACACCACAGTTATTACCATGGGGCCGCCTCAAGCCGAGAGTGCTTTAAGAGAGGCTCTTTCTCTAGGCATAGATTCAGCAATTCACCTTTGTGATCGGGTTTTTGCTGGTTCAGATACCTGGGCTACAAGTTTAATTTTAGCTAAAGCCATTGAGAAAAGGGGTGATTGTGATTTAGTAATTTGCGGTAAACAAGCCTCAGACGGAGATACTGCTCAGGTTGGTCCGGGCATAGCTACTCATCTTGATTTGCCCCAGGCTACTTATGTACGCAGAGTAGACTCTGTACATCTTGACACTACCCCTAAGGTTATGGTGGTAGAGAGATTACTTGAAGAAGGTTATGAGTTAATAGAACTTCAATTACCGGCTTTGATTACAGTAGTAAAAGAAATAAATGAACCAAGGCTACCTTCCTTAAGGGGGAAGATGAGTTCGAAGAGGGCTGAGATTACCCTCTGGAGTAATAAGGATTTAGGCTTATACGAAAATCAAATTGGTCTTAATGGTTCACCTACTCAAGTAGTTAAGATATTTACACCCCCTCCTAAGGAGGGTGGAAAGATGTTCAAGGGAGAGCCCCAAGAAGTAGTAGCGGAGTTATTTAAAGAAATAAAAGATATAATTTAGGAACGTAAAATGAAAAGCGAAAAATGCAAAATTTATTTAATTCTTAATTTCAGGTTGTAGTTTTTCGCTTTACGGTTTAAGTTTTTAGCTTTTAATATGAGTGGCATAAAAATAATCCTAGATAAGTGTGTTGGTTGCGGCCTTTGTCTTGGAGCTTGTCCTTTGGCGGCTATAGAGCTAAAAGATATGAAGGCAGTAATTGATCTCGATAAGTGTAATCTCTGCGGTGCTTGCATAGAGAGCTGTACCTTTGATGCTATAAAAATTGAACGTAAGGTTGTAGTACAGGATGATATCTCAGGTTATAAAGGTGTCTGGGTATTTGCCGAGCAAAGAGATGGTATCATTGCTTCAGTGGTATTTGAGCTTCTAGCAAAAGCAAGAGAGTTAGCCGAGAGCCTTAATACTTACGTTGGAGCAGTATTGCTTGGTTCGGGAATTTCTAACAAGGCAGAAGAATTAATTCATCGCGGTGCTGATAAGGTATTTGTTGTTGATTCACCGGCGCTAGAGCACTACATTGCTGAGAATTATACCAAAGCCATATCAGGGTTAATCGGGAAACATAAGCCTGAAATTGTTTTAGCCGGAGCTACTACTACCGGAAGAAGCCTGGTTTCAAGAATAGCTGTAAATATTTATGCTGGCCTAACCGCTGATTGTACTGGTTTAGATATTGATAAAGAGAAGAAGATTCTAATTCAGACTCGTCCAGCCTTTGGCGGTAATATTATGGCTCAGATTATATCTCCAAACTATAGACCCCAGATGGCTACAGTTCGGCATAAAGTAATGCCTGAGGCTAGTGCTGATACTTCAAGAAAGGGCGGGATCATCGATGAGAGTTTTGACGAGAACTTACAGGATAAAAGGATAAAATTCTTAGATTTTATAAAGGAAGCTATTTCTACTGTCAATCTAGCTGAAGCTGATATTATTGTCTCTGGTGGCCGAGGCTTAGGCGAAGGAAAGAATTTTGTTTTAATAGAAGAGTTGGCAGAATGCTTAGGTGCTGCTGTAGGTTCTTCACGAGCTAGCGTAGATGCCGGTTGGATTCCTTATTCTCATCAAGTCGGGCAAACTGGACGAACTGTCTGTCCAAAGATATATATTGCTTGTGGCATATCCGGTCAAATTCAACACTTAGTTGGCATGCAATCATCAAAGACCATTATTGCCATTAATAAGGATCCAGAAGCCCCGATATTTAAAGTTGCTAATTACGGCATTGTCGGCGATCTTTTTAAAATTATTCCCCTTTTAATCAAGAAACTAAAAGAGGGCTAAAATAGTTTTATGTATTTAAAAGAATTAGAAATTTTTGGTTTCAAGTCCTTCCCCGAAAGAACTTCCCTTAAGTTTGAATCAGGAATAACCGTAGTTGTCGGTCCGAATGGTTGCGGTAAAAGTAATGTTTTTGACGGTATCAAATGGGCCCTAGGAGAACAGAGCCCTAAGTCTTTACGCGGCACCAAGATGGAAGATATCATCTTCAGTGGTACCGAGCATCACTCTCCTCTAAATTATGCTGAAGTTGGTTTAACTTTCTGCAATGAGGATAAGTATTTACCTATAGACTATAAGGAGGTGTCAGTTGCCCGTCGTCTTTATCGCTCCGGTGAGAGCCAATACTTTATAAATAAAAATATAGTTAGGTTAAAAGATATTCAGGAACTATTCATGGGAACAGGCATTGGAGAAGCCACTTATTCTTTTGTTGAGCAGGGCCAGATTGAAATTTTTCTAAGCTATAAGCCTGAAGATAAGCGTTTGATATTTGATGAGGCTAGCGGAATAGTAAAGTATAAGGAGAGAAAGAGAGAGACCTTGCGCCGTTTGGCTGAAGCTGAAGAGAACTTACTTCGTTTAGAAGATATACTATTTGAGGTAAGAAGACAAATTCGCTACCTTGATAGACAAGTAGCTAAAGCAAAGAAGTATAAGGAAGTTCAGGAAAAGCTCGTTGGGGTTGAGAAAAAAATCGCTGCTGTTCAATTTTTAGGGCTAGAAGGAAAAATTGGCAAACTTAACCAAGAATTAAATCTTTTTGAAGATAAGGAAAAGGGCAAAGAAGGGCAACTGCAGGAGGTTAGCAATCGCTGGGAAGAGTTAAACCATCAGCTAAGGACCTTAAGAGGCAAACTAGAAGAAGCCGCAACCGATATAGTCTCTTTGAATGCTAGAATAGAAAGCTCTACCAGTCATATTAGTGTTGATCAGCAGAGAATAAAGGAGCTAGAGCAGAGAAGCGCAAATCTTGAGATGACCCGTACTAATCTTAACCAGAGGCTGCAGTTACAAGAGAAGAGAAGCCAGGAAGAAGCAGTACGGATGCAAGCTATTAAGACAAACTTAAAAGAATTAGAGGAGGGAGTCGAGAAAAAGCTTCAGGAAAAAGAAGGTATCAAAGGAGAAGTAGAGACTGCCAAAAGAGGAGTTAATGAAGAGAAGACAAAGATCTTGGATTTAGAGAGCAAAAGGGTCCAATTTCAAAATACCCTTATTGAGACTCAGACTAAATTAGCTTCTTTAACCAACAGAAAGAAGAGATTACTCTTAGATAAGGCAAAGTTAGATACCTTATTAACAGAGAATAGAGATAATTTAGAATTAGTCAACGAGGAGTCTAGGAAAGTAGAGGGTGACTTAAAAAGTCTACAGGAAGCAAGAAGCGGTCTAGCCCGAAAAGAAAAAGAGTTAGCTACCTTAATCGAAGATTTAAGGTCGAAATTAGTAGACAAAGAGAAAGAGCTCCTAGAGTTAAGAGCTTCTTATGATTTCCTAAAGGATTTAAAGATAAAGTATGAGGCCTTCTCAGTTCAAAAGAGAATTACTGTTATTTTTGATGAGGAACCAAAAGATATCAATAAGTTGGTTGCTTCTTTGCAGGATGTAGAGTTTAAGAAAGACAGCCAGGGCTATAGCGCTCAGATAGAAGCTAAGGTAGTTTCTTTTGAAGAGAAGCAATTAGAAGACAAAATCGCTCTTACCGAGAGCCAAATCAAAGAGATAAAGCAAGAACAAGAAAGGGTGGGCCAGCAAAGAAAAGAGCTTAGTAAAGATTTAGTAAGTGAAGATACTCAGATCGAAGAGGTAAGGACAAAAGTACAGCAGGGTTTGCAGGAGAAAGATGGTCTAGCCCGAGAGGTTGAGCGTCTGGAAGAAGAATCAGAACTTCTGGCTCAGGAAGAGAAGTCCACCCTTGATGATATTGAGGATTGCCAGAGAAGGCAAAAAGAGATAGAGGATGAATTGGCACTTTATCAGGGAGATTTAGATAAGGCTAATGAAAGCTTATCTGGAGCCAATGAAATTATAACTAATGGTTTAGAGAGAATAAAGAATATAGATCTCGAATCAACCCGTAACCTTGCCGAGAAGCAATCCTTGCATAAGGAGAGTGAAGCTCTAGAATCTAAAGTTACTCTCTTCCAAGATGAGATAAATAACATTAAAGGTAACTTAGAGCAAGTTGATAAAGAAGAGGAGGAGGGCAAGCTTAGGGCTAGCTCTTTCAATAGTCAGATAGAGAGCCTAAAGGCAAAAATAGAAGAAGATAAGCTTAAGATAGAGGAGAGGAGGAAAGGCAAACAAGGTTTGGAAGAAGAGGAGGTATCTTTAAATAAGGATATCGATAAAGTTAAGAAAGATATTCAGGGCCTAGAGAAAGAAGCCCAAGCTTTACGTGACTCTGCTTACAATAAAAAATTAGAGATTCAAAGCTTAGAATATGAGAAGGAGAAGGTAAGGGATTACCTGCGTCAGGTTTATCAAGTTGAGTTTGATGCCCAAAGCCAAGGCCAGGTCCAGGAAGATATAGATACCCTTTCAGTCGAGAAAGAAAAGTTACAGAAACGAGTTAAGTCTTTGGGCGAGGTTAATCTGGTAGCTATCGAGGAGTTCGAAGAGCTTAAAAAACGCGAAGAGTTCTTAGACAGCCAGAAACAAGATTTAATTACCTCCAAAGACAGCCTAAAGAAAGCAATTTCAAAGATTAATCGCACCTCACGAGAACTCTTCCTAGACACTTTTGCCAAAATCGAGCAGGAGTTTAAGAAAAACTTTAAGTTTTTATTCAATGGCGGTAGAGCCAATCTTATTCTTATTGACAGAGATAATATTTTAGAGTCAGGGGTCGAGATTGAAGTTCAACCCCCGGGAAAGAAATTACAGAACGTTTCCCTTCTTTCAGGAGGAGAAAAAGCCCTAACATCCATAGCTTTAATTTTTGCTATCTTTATGGTAAGGCCGTCTCCTTTATGTGTTCTTGATGAAATAGATGCTCCTTTAGATGAGGCTAATGTAGATAGGTTTAACCATCTCCTGAAGAAATTCGCTGCCTCTTCTCAGTTTATTTTAATTACTCACAACAAAAAGACTATGAGTAATGCTGATGTTTTATATGGTGTTACTATGCAGGAGAAAGGTATTTCTAAGTTAGTATCGGTGAAATTTGCCGCCGAAGAGGTTCCTTCCTAAGACACGAATGACCACTAATTTTATCGAATTACCACAAATCTGTATTTATTCGTGGTAATTTATCTCTTAAATTTGTGGTAATTTGTGTTTTCAAATGAGAGCTACTCTATTTTTTCCTCTTTTCTTGGCTTTGTATAAGGCTTGGTCAGCTTTTTCAATTAAGGTCTTTTTGTTAGGTGAGTCTTCGGGGTAGGAGGCAATTCCGATACTAATAGTAAATTTGCTTCTTAGGATTCTTTTGTTCTCTATAGATTTTCTTATCCTCTCACCTAGTAAGGCGGCTTCCTCTTTATTATTAGCCGGTAAGATAAGTACGAATTCCTCTCCGCCGTAACGGCATAAGATATCAATCTTACGGCAATTTTCTTTAAGAGCCTCACTTATTCGCCTTAGAGCCTCATCGCCTTGAATATGGCCACGGGCATCATTAAATCTTTTAAAATCATCAATATCAATCATCATTAATGATAGGGCAAGAGCAGTTGTATTTGATTTAGCTATCTCCTCATCTAATCGATATTGAAAATATCCGTAGTTCCAAAGGGATGTTAAGGGGTCGGTATGAGCTTGGGTTAAGGTACTTTCGAAGCTCTGGGAGTTCTCCAAAGCTCCTTGAGCCTGTTCCATAAACATAGTAAAGATTCTCATATCATCATCAGTTATAGGTTTTTTAGTGATATAGTTATCTACTACTACCACTCCGGTAGGTTTGCCCTTTATCCAAAGAGAGGAGATGAGAAATTCTTCTAGGTCTAGGCTCTTTACTAAGGGATCATTTTTTAATTTTCTTTTACTGCCTTTGGTTCGAATAACATCTTTTTGGTAGAGGATATTAAAGATTAACCCTCCTTTTTTGTTAAGAGGAAAAGAGAGGGATTTAGCAAGTTCCATGAATCTCGGTTTTTCTTTGTTCTCTCTTATGCGGTTATAACTATCGATTAAGTCATAGAGGTTCTTTTCTTCTTCTTCAATGCTATGCCAGATTTGGGCTGCTTCTTGGCTGTCTATCGGGCCAATGCCCATAAAGCCACTTATCTTTTTACCCTTCTCATCGACAAAGAAAATAACTGCCCGATTGAATCTTAGACCTTCATTGGCAGTCAAGCCGGTTAAGATAATATAAGTTATTTCATCAAGCCGTAGGGTTGTTCGCATGGCCTTGGTGAGCTCATAGAAGACATATAGTTGGGAGCGGGCTTTTTCTAGCTCTTGTTTAAGTTTGTTAATTTCTTTATTCATCCTAAGGTATTAAATAGCATATTTATCGATAAAAGTCAATAAAGCACAGAAGCGCTTTAACTTTTGTTATTATCTGGTAAAATAACTGAGATGAGTAAGGATATTTTCAATGTTTCCCGGTATAATTTCCAAATCCCCAAGAGTTTGATAGCTCAGGAACTGGCTATTCCCAGAGATAGCTGCCGGCTTCTTGTCTTAGACCGTAAGAACTCTTCCTTAAAGATAAGGGTTTTTAGGGATATAGTTGATTACTTCAAAGAAGGGGATATCCTTATTCTAAATAATACTAAGGTAATTAGAGCCAAGCTTTTAGCTAAAAGAAACAGCGGAGCTAAGTTAGAAATATTGTTGCTTAGCGAAAAAGAAAGGGGGGTTTGGCAGGCTTTGGTAAAACCCGGAAAGCGGGCTAGAGTAGGTGAGACTATTAGCTTTGAAGGAGGAGATTATAGAGCTAAAATTATTAGTAAAACTCCTGGTGGTTCAAGGATTCTAGATTTCAGGCCTTTAGATGTAGATGAGTGCCTTAGAGGAATAGGAGCAGTGTCTCTTCCACCCTATATAAAAAAAGAAATTCGAGACCCTGATGACTATCAAACTGTTTATGCCAAGCGTAAAGGAGCAGTAGCTGCACCTACGGCAGGCTTGCACTTTACCCCCGAGCTGATAAAGAAGATAGAAGAAAAAGGTATAAAGATACTTTATATAACTCTTCACTGCGGTTTAGCTACTTTTCGTCCGGTAAAATGTGAAGATATCCGCAATCATCCGATAGCCTCAGAAAGGGTAGAGGTTGATCCTTTAGTTGCTAAAAGTATAAATAAAGCCAAGAAAAACCAACAGAGAATAATTGCTGTCGGAACAACTACAGTTAGGTCTTTAGAGACAGCGGCTTCGTTAGGCAAAGGTTCTTTGATTAAGGCTTTTTTTGGTCCAACTAATCTTTATATTACTCCTGGCTATAAATTTAAAGTAGTCGACGCTCTTATTACTAATTTTCATACTCCTTCTTCCACTAATCTTATTCTGGTCTCTGCCTTTGCTAAGCCCTCGCAAATTCGGCAAAGCTATACTTACGCTAAGGGTAAAAAATTCCGCTTTTACAGCTTTGGTGATGCTATGTTAATCCTTTAAATTGACCTAAGGCATTTTGCCTCAATAGGTTACAGAGAACAAAAAAAATGGCTGTTTCCTTGACGGCAGGCTCTGTTTCAATTATAATAAAAACTTAAACCCGATTAGAGATACCAAAGCTACTATCTGTAAAAACAATATCTCTAACCGGGTGAATAACGGAGCCATTATGCAGAGTGATGTAATGAAAAAAAGGACTTTTCTTGTTTGTGGCCATGCCCAATCCGGAAAAACTTCCCTTAGCGAAGCCATACTTTTTAAATCTGGAGTTATCTCCCGCCTGGGCAGGGTAGATAGTGAAACTTCTGCCAGTGATTATGAAGATGATGAAAAAAGAAGAAAGAGTTCGATTAATTTATCAGTTTTAGGGGCTGATTACAAGGGAAATTCTTTACAATTCATCGATACCCCTGGCTACCTTGATTTTATTGGGGAGTTGATCACTAGTTCCCAAGCTGTAGATTTTGCTGTTATTGTAGTTGATGCTGTAGAGGGGGTTGGAGTAGGAACAGAAAAAGCCTGGGATATTCTAAAAGAAAAGAACCTACCTTGTTTATTCTTTATTAATAAGCTTGATAAGGAGAATACTGACTATGAGAAAACTTTAGATGGTATAAAGGCAAGTTTAACTAAAAATGCTGTAAGCATGGGGATCATCGACGGGAAAAATGTAATTAATATTTTGAAAAATAAAGATAAAGATACTTCAGCCCACAGTAAGATCGTAGAGATGGCTGCTGAGAGCGATGATGCCTTAATAGAGAAATATTTAGAGACCGGAGAATTATCAGAGGCAGAATTTAGCCCGGCCCTTAAAAAAGCTATTCTTAATTCCGGGGTCTTTCCGGTAGTTGGCGGAATAGCTACTCAAGAGGTAGGTATTGATTGCCTTCTTGATTTAATTGTTGATATTATGCCATCAGTAGGCGAATCCTTACCTCGGCAGGCTAAGGATAAAGCCTCCCAAGATATAAGTATTGAACCTAAGACAGATGCTCCTTTCTCAGCCCAGGTCTTTAAGACCGTTATTGATCCCTTTGTCGGCCAGCTTACTATCTTTAGAGTATTCTCCGGTAAGTTGAGTTCCAATAGTGAGTTTTTTAATGCTACTAAGGGCTCCAAAGAGAAGTTCGGTCAGCTTTATTTCTTGCAGGGCAAGCAACAAATAGCCCAGGAAGCAGTTTGTGCCGGGGATATTGGCGCAGTAGCAAAACTAAAAAGTGCTCAGACTCAAGATACTATTTGTGTATCTTCTCGGGTTGTAGAATTTCCTAAGTTGGAGTTTCCTTCTCCGGCTTATTCAGCATCAGTTAAGCCTAAGACTCGTCAGGATGAAGATAAGATATCTTCAGCTCTCTCGCGTTTGACCAGTGAAGACCCTACTTGTAGCACTTCCCTTGATGCTCAAACTAAAGAACTTATTATATCCGGCATGGGTGAGTTACATATTAAGGTAATCATCGACAGGATGAAGAGAAAGTATAATGCCAATGTAGAGTTAGGCACACCCAAGGTTCCTTACCTTGAAACTCTTACCAAATCAGTTCAAGTTTCTTATAAGCATAAAAAACAGACCGGAGGCCGCGGTCAGTATGGTGATGTATCTATAGAAGTAGAACCTTTAGAGAGAGGAAAGAAATTTGAATTCATTAATAAGATTGTCGGTGGAGCAATCCCCCGTAATTTCATTCCTTCCGTAGAAAAAGGTTTGCATAAAGCAATGAGCGAAGGTTTTATAGCTGGATATCCAATAGCTGATATTCGGGTAACGCTTTTTGACGGTTCTTACCATCCAGTGGATTCTTCAGATATGGCTTTTCAAATTGCAGCGTCTCAAGCTTTAAAGAAAGCTTTTGAGCAAGCTGGAGGTGTATTGCTAGAGCCAGTTATGAATGTAGAAATCGTTGCCCCTGAAGAAGTTATGGGGCAGATTACCGGAGACATAAATAGCAGACGAGGCCGAGTAATCGGAATGGAAGCTAAGGGCAAGAACGAAGTTGTTAAAGCCAAGATCCCCTTAGCAGAGATGTTTAAGTATGCTTCAGATCTGCGTTCAGTTACTGGTGGTCGAGGCAACTACACCATGAGCTTTTCTAATTATGATATTGTTCCGGCCCGGATTGCTCAAGGGATTGCCGAGAAAGCAAAGCAGGCCAAACAGGAAAAGCATGCCTGATGAAGATATTTAATCTTGGCCTTGAGATTGAGCCGGGAAAACATAAATATAAACTCGAGTGGGTAGATAAGCTAGTTGAGAAATTCTCACCCCAAAAAGTATCCCCTTACTCGGTTGAATTCATCGATAGCGAACCTGAAAGTGCTGATGCGATCGTATTTGATCTTAGCAAAAAATTAGACCTTGTTCTAATTGACTTAGAGAAGATAGAGAAAAGACTTCTCAGGGCCGAAGATGAAGGCGAAAAAGCTCTTCTTGCTAAGGCTCAAAAATTCTTAGAAGAAGAAAAGCTGCTTTCTGATATGGAATTTGCTCCTAGTGAGGTAGAGACCTTTAAGTTGTTGCAGCTAGTTACTTGCAAACCTTCCTTAGGGGTGGATAAGGTTGGTGACATCGATGAGTTAATAAAGAAGATTATTGATAAGGCCGGAGTACTTTTATTCTTTACTGTTGCTAAGAAAGAAGTCCACGTCTGGAGCATAGAAAAGGGAGAGAATATTTTGGAAGCCGCCGGCAAGATCCATAGCGATTTAAAACGAGGGTTTATAAAAGGAGAAGTCACTAATTGCAAGGATTTAGATAGTTTTTTTAATATGGCTGAAGCGAGGTCACGGGGGTTTGTAAAAATAGTGGATAAAGATTATATCGTTGGAGAGGGAGATATAATCGAAATAAGGTTTAATGTTTAATCATGTTAAAAATTAGAAGAGCATTAATAAGTGTTTGGGATAAGAAAGGAATAGCTGATTTCGCTAAGAAATTAGTAGAGCTCGGTATTGAGATAGTTTCAACCGGTAAAACCGCTACCCTTCTGCGCAGAGGGGGGGTGTCGGTTAAAGATGTTGCAACCTTGACTTCTTTTCCGGAGATACTCTCAGGAAGAGTAAAGACCCTTCATCCTAAGGTATTCGGAGGTATCTTAGCTAACAAGAAACATCCCCTGCATATGGAAGAGATAAGAAGTTTAGGTATCCAGCCGATTGATATGGTAATAGTTAATCTCTATCCTTTTGTTGAGAAGGCAAAAGAGAAGCTAAGCTGGGATGAAATGATCGAGTATATAGATATTGGTGGACCATCAATAATAAGAGCAGCAGCTAAGAACTTCAAAAACGTTGCTTGTATTAGTGACGCTCGGCAATATAAATTAATCTTAAGCGAACTTCAGAAGAATAAAGGATTTGTATCCGAACAAACTTTAAAAGGTTTAGCTGAGAATGCTTTTTACGCTACTAAAGAATATGATAATGCTATTCACAATTACTTTAAGGGTAAGGATGTTTTTAGTTGGAATCTAGAAGAAGCTTACTCCTTGCGATATGGAGAGAATCCTCATCAGAAGGGTGCCTTATTCAAAGTAGTTGATTTTAATAATGTAAAATTTAAGCAATTCCAGGGCAAAGCTTTATCCTATAATAATTTTCTTGATTTAGATACAGCCATGCAGCAGGCAAGGGAATTCAATGAGCCAGCAGCTGTTATTGTTAAACATGCTTCTATTTGTGGGGTAGGGGCTGATAAGAAATTAGCTTCAGCCTACAAGAAAGCATATCAGACCGATAAGATCTCCAGTTTCGGGGGGATCATTGCTTTGAACAGAAAGGTAGATAGAGAGACTGCTTGTCAAATCTTAAAGAGTGAATTTAAAGAGTGCATCATTGCTATTTCTTACTCCAAAGAAGCATTAAAGATATTCTCGACCAAGAAGAATTTCAGAGTCCTCGAAGCTGATTTTACTCAAAAGGTAGACTCTAAAGATGTAAAGACTACAATCTTCGGTTATCTCCTCCAAGGCCGAGATTCTTTGACCTTGGATAAGAATAACTTAAAGGTGGTAACTCATAAAAAGCCCAGCCAACGCGAACGCAAAGATCTGATATTTGCCTGGAAGGTAGTTAAGTGGGTAAAGTCTAATGCCATTGTTATAGCTAAGAATAATTCTGTTTTAGGCATTGGAGGAGGCCAGCCTTCAAGAGTCGGGGCAGTAAAGATAGCTTTAAATAAAGCCAAAGCGTCTCCGCGCCTAGCAGTATTGGCTTCTGACGGATTCTTTCCTAAAGAAGATTCAATAAAGGTTGCCTATAAAAGAGGAATTAAAGCTATAATCCAACCCGGAGGTTCGATAAAGGACAAGGATATTATAAAAGCATGCGACAAGCTAGGCATAAGCATGGTTTTTACAGGCATCCGTCACTTTCGCCACTAAAGTGTAAATGAGTAAAAGAGTTGATGGGTATATGGGGAGAAAAGCAATTATTTTATTTGCGTATATATTCATTTAACCGTTTGTGCATTAACTCATCCACTCATCCACCCCTTCACCCATCCACTTAAAAATGATTGATAAATATAAGCAGGCAAAAGATTATTTAGACTCTTTCCTAAATTATGAGAAAAGGCCATTTTTTTCTTATAAGCATTCTTTTAAGCTAGAGAGGACATACCTGCTACTTAAGCACCTACAGATTCCTTATCAGCGCCTTAAAGCTATTCATATTGCTGGCACCAAGGGTAAGGGTTCTACCGCTCATTTCTGCGCTTATCTGCTTGCTGCCTCAGGTTTTAAAGTGGGGCTCTTTACTTCACCCCACCTCTTTGATTTTAGAGAGAGGATTAAAATAGTTAGAAAGAATTCAAAGAGTAAGGAAATTAAAGAGAGTCTAATTCCTAAAGATAGCTTTATAAAAACTATAGAGAAGTTAAAGAGAGGATTAAAGAGTTTTAAGCTTCCCGCGAAGTTAGATCAGATAACTTTTTTTGAATTCTCTACAGCCCTTGCTTTTAAGCATTTTCTTCAAAGCAGAGTAGACTTTGTTATTTTAGAGAGTGGTTTAGGCGGAAGATTAGATTCTACCAATGTGGTTAATCCTCTTGCCAGCATAATCACTCATATTGGTTATGACCATACTGATAAATTAGGAAAGAAGTTAGTTGAGATTACTAACGAGAAAGCGGGAATTATAAAGAAAAATACACCTTTAGTATGTTCATCCCAGCGGCCGTCTTCTTTAAGGGTGATTAAAGATAAGTGTAAGTCTAGGGGTGCTCGGCTTTTTCTCCTTGATAGAGATTTCAAAGCCCAAAACATAAGGCTTAAGCAAGAGCATACTCTTTTTAATTTTGGATTCAATGGCTTTGCTTTAAAAGATTTAAAAATTCATCTTAAAGGAAAGTATCAAGTTGAGAATGCATCTTTAGCTTTAGCAACTCTTTATTTGTTAGAGGCCGAAGAGATAGTTAAGAAGAGAATAGATTATAAAGGTGGGCTTAAGGCATCTCGTCTTCCTGGGAGATTTGAGGTTGTTAGTAAATCGCCTTTGACCATTGTTGATATTGCTCATAATGCTTCTTCATTCTCAGCCTTAGGGGATAGTTTAAGGAGATACTTTCCAGGAAAGAAGATTATTTTAATATTTGCCTGCTCTCAAGATAAAGATGCTAAGAAGATGCTAAAGAGCATAGATTACTCTTACCTTATTATCACTCGTTTTAATAATCCTCGCTCTTGGGATCCTTTAGAACTTAAGAGAATAGTTAAGGGGGAGAGTGTTTATTTAGCTAAAGATATAGGAGAAGCTTTGGAAGAGGCTGGGAGAGAGTATAAAGATAAGCGGATTATTGTTATTAGCGGCTCTTTATTCTTGGTAAGTGAGGCTAAAAAGCTCTTGTAATTACAAGGGAAGAGGTGAATTAAAAGAGACTGGATTTTTTAGCAATTACCTATAAAATACTTACTATGCGTGAATTTAGATTAAAGGACTACAAATTAGGGGATACTATTGCGGCTATTGCTACTTTTCCTGGTAAATCTGCTTTAGGGGTAGTTAAGGTCTCAGGATCCAAGGCATTAGCAATCGCATCTAAGGTATTTAAGCCTTACAGAAAGAAGGATATCAGGGCGGTAAAGACCCATACTCTTCACTACGGATGGATTGTAGATAAGCCTAAAGCCTGCCTGCCGAAGCTTCGGCGTAGGCAGGGGAGAAGGGGGGAAGAAGAAATAATAGATGAGGTTTTATTAAGCGTTATGCGCAAGCCTTCCACTTACACTAAAGAAGATGTTATTGAAATCTCTTCCCACGGAGGGGTGGCAGTATTAAATAAGATTCTAGAGTTACTACTAAAACAAGGGGCTCGGTTGGCTTTACCCGGTGAGTTTACTTACCGGGCTTTGGTCGGGGGGAGAATTGACCTTCTTCAAGCTGAGAGCATTCGAGGAATCGTTGATGCTAAGAGCGAAAATGCCCTTGCTTTGGCTTCTTCGCAATTGAGAGGAGACGCAACTTTAAAGGTAAAGCAATTGAAGAAAGAGTTAAAAGAGTTATTCGTTCAGACCGAGAGTGTGATAAATTTTCCTGAGGATGACCTTGATATCTCTTCTCTGAACTTAGGGGAAAGGGCAGAAGCTCTAGTTAAGAAGGTAGATAATCTTCTTGAGGGCAGCCGAGAAGCAGAGATTATGCGCGAAGGACTTAAGTGTGTTATTTGCGGTAAGGCCAATGTTGGCAAATCTACCCTTTTTAATCGGCTGCTTAAAGAAGAGAGAGTTATTGTTAGTAGATTTTCTGGCACTACCCGTGATGTTGTTGAGGAGACTATAAATATAAGGGGAGTCCCTTTGCGGATTTACGATACTGCCGGAATTCTTGAACCCAAAGATTTAATCACTAAGAAAGCTTTAAAGAAGGCCTTAGGAATTTTTGAAGAGTGTGATTTGGTCATCCTTGTTCTTGATGGCTCGCGGCGTCTAGATAAGGATGATTCATTTCTTCTTAAGAAAGTAGAGAATAAAAATGTAATCTTTGTCATAAATAAATCTGACCTTACCCAGCGCCTAAATCTTAAAAAAATACCAAAGGCTGAAGGGGCAATAGTAAAAATGAGCACTTTAAAGAGTAAAGGCTTAGGGGACTTAGAAGAAGCAGTCTATAAGAAGGTTTACAGAGAAGGGGTAGATCGCGAGAGTATTGTCTTCTTGAGTCAATATCAGAGGCAAACCTTAGGCAAGCTAGGGTCAAGCCTTAATCAGATAAAGGTGTTCTTAAAAGAATCTCGGCCGATAGATTTTATAAATTTCGAGCTAAAAATCTGTTTGGATAATTTAGGTAAGCTTAGCGGCGAGATCTTCTCGGAAGAGATTTTAAAGAGTATTTTTTCTCAGTTCTGTATAGGCAAATAACTTTAACGAAAAACGTAAAACCATATGGAATTATAATTTTTAGCTTTTCGGTTTACGTTTTTAATTTACCGGAGGTAGATATGGATAAGAAAAAGATTGAAAAAGGAATTAGTTTAGTCCTAGAGGCAGTAGGTGCTAACTTAAAGTTAAAAGATATTGCTACAACTCCCAAGAGGGTTGCCGAGATGTATGAAGAAATTCTTGCCGGGCAATTTAAAAATGCTAGTAACGAACTTGAAGTTATTTTGGAACAGAAGCATGATGAGATCATTCTTCTAAAAAACATTCCTCTTTTTTCGATCTGTGAGCACCACCTTCTTCCTTTTATCGGTAAAGCTCACGTAGCTTATCTTCCTGATAAGAGAATAACCGGTTTAAGTAAGATAGCCAGGGTTGTAGATATTCTATCTAAACGGCTTCAGGTGCAAGAGCGGCTTACTACCGAGGTTGCTGATGTAATTATGAAGAAATTAAAACCTAAAGGTGTAATGGTAGTGATTGAAGCTGATCATCTTTGCATGTCTATGCGCGGGGTAAAGAAACCAGGAGCCTTGACTACCACTTCAGTAGTAAGGGGCGTATTTAGAAGCAATGCTAAGAGTAGGCAGGAGGTTTTAAGCCTTATCTCCTCTTAAATTAATCTATGATTTAATCTGTGTAATCAGGCGACTGAAAGGAGCAATATGGGTATAGTAACAAAAAAAGGTGATAAGGGTAAGACCTCTTTGTATCAAGGAAAGCCGGTGAGTAAGGACCATATAAGAATGGAAGCGTGTGGTACTATTGATGAGTTATCTTCTTATCTTGGCCTAGCAAAGAGTATGATTAAAAATAGGAAGATAGGCGGTATTATCGAATCAATCCAAAAAGATTTATTTATATTAGGTACTGAGATAGTAACTGAAGGCTTAGCCTTAAAGAAGCTCAAGAAAAGAATAGATAGCAGTTTTATTGATTGTCTTGATAAGGCTATATTAGATTTAGAGGAGAAAAAGGGTTTAAAAGTAAGGTGTTTTCAACTTCCGGGTGCTAGTTCAGTCTCTAGTGTCTTAGATATATCTAGGACTATAACTAGAAGAGCCGAGAGAAGAGTTACTACTTTAGGCAGAAAAAAACTTCTTAGCAATAAGTGTATTTTAGTTTATTTAAATAGATTGTCGGATTTACTTTTCTTGTTAGCCAGATTATCCAAAGATTGTCTTGGGGGCCAAGGCTTAAGATAGAATGATAAGAGAAGCAATGCTCTATGAAAAGGGAGAAGGAGAAAGAGTACATTGTTATCTCTGTGCTCACAATTGTAAGATTGCCTCAGACCAATTTGGCTTCTGTGGAGTTCGGCAGAATACCCAAGGCATCTTAAATACACTAGTTTATGCTGAGGCGATAGCTGCTAATATAGATCCTATTGAGAAAAAACCTCTATATCACTTCTTACCGGGCAGTGTATCTTTTTCTATAGCTACCATAGGTTGTAACTTCCGCTGCGGTTTTTGTCAAAATTGGCAAATATCCCAAGCTTCTAAGCGAAGCCAAAAAGATAAACCTCGGCAAGGCCATGAGTTGATGCCTGGAAGAGTAGTCCAAGAAGCAAAAACTAGACGCTGTGAGAGTATCTCTTATACCTATACTGAGCCGACTATCTTCTTTGAGTATGCTTATGATACTGCTAAGCTAGCTAAAGAAACTGGGTTAAAGAATATTTTTGTAACTAACGGGTATATGAGTAAGGAAACACTGGAAACTATAAATCCTTATTTAGATGCTGCTAATATGGACTTAAAGAGTTTTAGAGAAGGGTTTTATGCAAAAAACTGCCAAAGTCATCTGCAACCAGTATTAGATTCGATTAAGCTTACTAAGGAG